>NZ_JBQSVP010000070.1:0-15682 GCF_052376345.1 Psychrobacter sp. AOP5-GZ1-6
ATAATTTCCCTAAAACTATCAAAGGTTGAACTGATTCTTTATTTACTCGCATCAACCATTCCTGAACTTTTGCAGGCTTACTCACATTAGGTGGTTCGCCGGGAGCATCTGCATAGAAAAACAAACTATCTAGAGTCGCATGACTCTCTATTTCAGGCAAATTATCAGATAAAACTGAGATTATAGGCCGTGGTATTTCTTTTCTCATAAACGTCCTTTCAATAATAATTATTAGTTCATCTTGCTACATAATAGTTGTATTGTATGATGTAGCAAGATAAATAGTCCAAGTAGTTGAGCTAAACAAATAATATTAATTCAAGCATAATTTTTAATCAAAGCCTATCCGAACCTCACACCTATATCAAACTAACGTAATTATTTATAGCATTAGAACTGCGATAGCTTTTCTTTGCTGTTTAGATTGGTTACTCTAGGTGCATACTGCTTTTACCTACTTTATTTTACTTCTTAATGACTGTTTCGATGTTTATAGGATATCTCCATGCGTTTGACTTCACTTTCTAATTTATCGCTACTTAGCTTAGCTGTTGGGCTTAGCTTTGCGAACACCGCCCAAGCTGCCCGACCAGAAGCACCAAATTTATCTAATGCTGAATTCCAACAATGTCTAGATGGACTAAAAAACTCTAGTAAATTCCGTGGCGTGGATAGTTTCACTTTTAACAACTACCGTCCTGCTCAGCCTGATCCCAGCGTGATTCAGTCTCTTAACTATCAGCCAGAGTTTCAAAAAGACGTTTGGGATTACCTCTCAGCGTTAGTGGACAAAGAACGCGTCGAAGACGGTATCCGCGCTAAACGCCAGTGGAGCGACACACTGCGCCAAATCGAATCGCGTTATGGTGTAAAAGCAGAGCACGTACTCGGTGTCTGGGGCGTTGAGTCGAACTTTGGTCAAACCTTAGGTAAAAAGCCATTGTTTGAGTCTTTAGCGACCCTCTCATGCTTTGATCGTCGCCAAAGCTACTTCCGCGGTGAGTTTGCCAATGCCCTTAAGATTGTCCAGCGCGGTGATATCGCGCCAAGTGATATGACAGGATCATGGGCAGGTGCCTTTGGACAAACGCAGTTTATGCCAAGTACTTTTTTAGACTTGGCTGTTGATTTTGATGGAGATGGTCGTCGCGATCTGGTCAATAGTGTACCTGACGCATTAGCCTCTACAGCTAACTTTTTGAAAAATCGCGGTTATCGCTCAGGTGAGCCATGGGGTTATGAAGTCAAGCTACCTGATGGCTACTGGGCAGCCTCAAGCCGTAAAAATAAAAAAACGATAAGCCATTGGCGTAACCAAGGCATCAAACTCGCAAATGGCGGTGCTTTACCATCTGATTTAAGCAGCGCAGGTCTATTGCTGCCTGCTGGTATTGAAGGTCCTGCATTTTTAGTCGGTAAAAACTTCGACACGTTTTATTCGTACAACGCATCAGAAAACTATGCATTGGCAATCGCTCATCTATCAGACCTAGTCACCCGCGAAGACAGCAGCAAAACCGACTTTGCCACGGCATGGCCAACCGATGATCCAGGTATCAGCCGCCAGCAAGCAAAAGACATTCAACAAGCCTTATTAAATGCTGGTTACGATATTGGTGGTGTCGATGGAATCATTGGTGACAATACTCGTACCGCTATTCAGCAATATCAATCTAGTAAAGGCATATTCCCAGCCGATGGCCGCGCAGGACAGAAATTCTATCGCGCAATCGTGGGCAATACCGCACCTACTCGCTCACAATATGGCAATCAATACAACCAGCCTGCAACTAGCCAACCGTTAAACCCTGCCTCTACCGACCGTATGGGACAGCTGATCCAAAAGCAAACGACCACGTCAAGCAATACTTATTCGGCACAGCCAGCTACTCAATCGTCGACATCTAGCAAAACCCGTTATCGCCGCGTTACTAGTGCCGATGGTACTATTCAGCTCATCCGTGTTGATGAAGGCTTATAATAACAAGCAAGCTTAGTAATATTGCAAGGCGAATAACAGTAACTTAAATCAGAAAAAAAGGCCGCGTTATGATTAACGCGGCCTTTTGTATATATATAATTTATAGCATCATTTAAACGATTGGCGGAGGTGTGGGCTTACCATTATCACCATCCCAGTTTTCACGGGCCTTATCATCTAGATCAGCAGCTGTTTTGGATTCCCACTTACCATTCTCTTTCCAAGTGGCATCACCCCAGTCATCGCCTTCTGCTTTACTATCCAAATCTTTATAAGCTTGGCTTGGGTCAATACCTCGGCGTTTCATATCCGCTACTTGCTCTTCTAATGTATGAAACTGGTCGGCATCATGCATCGTTTTTTCTAAGCCATCCAACTCTTTTTTTAATTCATCACTTTTAGAATTACTCATTGCGTGCTCCTTAACTGATCAATATTGATGTATGCGCTATACAATTGTAGTTTTAATATTAGCATCTAACCAATCTTATTATCACCAGTCCTGGATAAATTCACAACCATTGACTCGTATTCTTTGTATTACAAAACGTATTTATAGGTACAAACACTTTAACTACTACAATTTGACATTCGAGTCATCCAATAAGTTTTTTGCATAACTCGTCAACTTCCACAGCTCTTGTGAGACTCGAGTACCATAAGTGGTAAGTCCTATCCAATTTGCACTAACCAGCTGACGCTGCAACTTATTTAAATCGTCTTGAGATATTTGACAACGCGAAACAGCGTGGACATTGGGCATATCTCGCTTAACATCGTCTTCTGCTTTTGATGTTATCAAACGATTAATAGCATTTTGTAGACCATAGCTAGAAAACGTTTCTGAAATCTTCCCTAATGTAATCAATACCTCTTGCCACGTTAATGCCATCGGTCTATTAATATCTGTTAAATTGCCACCTTCGTAAGCTTGCGCACTATACTGAATATCAAAAAAATCTGTCAGTACAATCACTGGGCTAAGACCATCAGTGACAAGTCCATCGTTTACAAAAGTCTCTTTTTTTACAGGCTTATTGGTAGACAAAAGATCCGAAAACCGCTCAACGACTTCTTGCCTAGTAACAGTCAGAACCTTCTCTTTATCCCGAACCCAGCCACCAGTCACCTCATCGTTGGTTAGGATATGCTCATAAGTTGCTTCGAGTAGTTTTTCGATATCATCTTCTGTATCATAATAAGATATTTGATTATCTTGCCTAATCACCGATTTAATAAACTCTTGTAACTGACGGCTAATAGTTGCATCTTGCTGATGGTTTTTGATCAAAACTAGCAAAGGTTTGATTTTTGCCTTCGCACTTAGATAGCTTAAATGCATTTGACTAACGCCCGTTCTTTGCACCGAGCCGTAACTATCTCCGATGATCATTAATGCGTAATCGCAGTCATCAATACACTGTCGACCATATAACGAAGCCTTTGGCAACTGGCTCGATACGTCATAGGTCAAGAACGCAAATGGCTGAAAAAATATCGCTAAGCTGTCCAAGAGCAACAATTGATCGTTGTCAGCGCATATGATATGAATATGGTAGCGACGGTTTGGCACAATTACCTCTAAAATCAGGTCATGACATAAAAGAATGTAGGATCTATCGACTATTAAAATATTAGAGCTGCTGATTGCTAAAACTCTGCCGAACTATGTAAAAGCTGATGGTAATGTCGAGACCTTAGCCATATTTTCAACAGCGTTTGGGGAAATCTAACATCAGCCTTTCGGGGTGATACTATTCTCTACTAATACATAGCAAAATTCTTTAACCCAGAATGACTAGGTATCAAAAACCTCACTGCATATTGTCTAAAAAATAGTTGCTGTTAGCACCACATGTGAATAGTCAACAGACCCTAATATAAAAAATACAAATATATTATTTTGCACAGCCTAGCACAATCTCATAAGGCTGGGCTTAATTTATTTTAATCATACTAGGACGTGTTCTTAATTCAACCGATAGTCATCTACATATATTAAAAATGACTAAATCTTGCCAAACCGCGTCAAGTAGCCAACTAACGGACGGCATGTCCTAGTTAGCATGATATTGCAATACTGCGTCCTTACCCAGTAATCGCGTGACTAAGGCGCCCAGTTTATCATTATATTTAGTAGCATAAAAAACCAATGGTAGCCTAAGATTCGTATCTAGGTCTTTGGCATCTCCTAAAGCATTTGATTCGCTCTTAGTCAACGCTGACAATTGGTTGGTAACCAGTAACTGCTTAACTCGCTCAGCAATTGCCTGTCCAGAGTCCACTACCTGCATTGATAGCTGCTGCGCTGCAATCTCATTCAATAAAAATGCTTTAAAAAATGGATAATGGGTACAGCCTAGCACCAACTGATCAATCCCTTCGTTGGCAAATAATTTTAGCTGCTGGCGCAAACTGAACGCCGTCTCATCCTGCTCTGGCATACCGGCCTCTACCCAAGGCACTAATCGTGGATCAAAATACTTAGTAACCACTGTATTATTAGGTCTAGCAAAATTGTTAATGACATCATTGAGCAACGTGCCATTCAAAGTCGCCTTGGTCGCCAATACTGCGACACGGCTGCTTTTGCTAGCAGCTACCGCTGGTTTTAAGGCAGGTACTAGACCGACAATAGGTAGCTGAGGATAATGACGCCTTGCAGTTTCCAGTGCATAGGCTGAAGCACTATTACAAGCAATCACGATAAGCTTGCAGCCCTGTTGATACAACCACTCTAATGCAGTCAGGGTTAACGCTTCAATATCTGCACTATCACGATTGCCATAAGGTACATTTAGCGTATCAGCATAATAAACATAACGCTCATTAGGGAGCTGCTGCGCGAGATGCAGATAAATAGACAACCCACCGACTCCAGAGTCGAACAATCCTATTGGCGAGCTACGAGCTTTACTATTCATAGTTTTACCAATACTAGCTTTGTTTATAGCAGCGTTACCCACTTCCCCAAAATCGTTACCAATGAAGGTATCTGAGCGCATCTTGAACGCATTCGTGACATTACTTGCCGTAATATCCATCGTTACTGTACTGCCATTTTTATATACATATCATCATCTTTGTACTGTTTCTTCAGTCAAATACTGAGTTAAATATTATATAGTTATTAAATTGCTATCAAGTTGCTATCTATTTATTTAACACAACCTATTTATTTAATACAACTTTATAGAGCATTTCTTCATTTTAAAAAGTGCTGATAAAACCCAGGGCATACTCTAGCTACTAAAGACCTCACTATAAATGAGTGTCGTTAATTGATAGGCATCGATAGCTGATAAGACTTGCCACCACTTTTTAAGATCAATATTGTCTCACTATTTTGCTCTATTAATTCGCCAATCTCTGCAAGATGATAAAACGTATTACGACCAATCAGCGCCGTCAAACCATTTCTAACGAGCATATAGGGACGCACTTGCGGTTCGATGACTGCTTCCTGATGACTGTCCACATCTGTATCAGTTATTGCATAGTCAATCATACTACTATCTTTAGGATTATACGCCTTTAATATGATTGGATGCTCATCATCTAAACGCACCACATCACCTGTCGTTGTGAGAAACTCCAACCAACTATAACCGCCCTCATTGACAATGCCAACATCGTTGATGAGTAGTGGTGCATCTTCAACTTGAATACGGATTTTCTGTACAGGCGTCTTCAGAAAGTACTCTGTCCTACCATTGTTTTCCTCTTTCCACAGAATAGTGGCAAACAAGCTGACCAATGACTCTCTAGTCATTTTTCCACCTTCATGCCACCACTCACCATTTGCTTTTATGATAAGGTCCATATCTGCCACATGGTCAGGATGCCAACTTTCCAGTGGCGGTATTGTGCGTCCCTGACGAACTCCAGCGCTAGACTTTAAATACTGGCTAAGGGTATCAATGTCACTTAGGTTGGATGACACGTCATTTGGGGCTTCTGCTTTATTTTCATGATTGCTAATGGCCTTTTTATTATCATAATTCATTATATAATCCTTTACCTAACATTCAAAGTTTGGCAAAACTGTTATTACTATAAATTTTTGTTTCAGGTATGATGAAACCTTGTCGTTATAACTTCCTTATTAGTTCAGTATCACCTTAACACCTATACTCATAAATGCGTATCGTGTTTATGGGACTTTTCTTTTATAATAAGTAACGATTTTTTATTTTTATCGGAACGTTCAAATAGCTGTTGTGTTAATAACAAATTTTACGTTATGTGTTGATATCTTTGAATAAATCGGACTCAACAATAACGTAATTAATTGATGCCGCAAAGACAGTTTTATCAGGCAGCCATATATCTGAGCAAAGTTAGCCCTGCAACTCTATTATTCAGTTGTTAAGCTAATAATGCCCTGAGATAAGCCACTAAAAGTTTAGGAGTAGGTATGCAAGAGCCAAACAATCAAAATCCAGTTATTGATGGTGAAACTGTTAATACTGATAAAACAGTAGCGACAGAAACGGCAAATCTAGACAAAGCAGAGCCGGAAGTTGCGACAGAAGAAGTGTTAGCTGAAGAGTTTGCTGTAGAAAACAAGCCTACCGAAGCTGTCACTATCGACAAAGCACCAGAGCCAGTAATAGAACCTGTGGTAGCCGAGCCTGAGATTGAACGTGAATCAATGGAGTTTGATGTCATTATCGTCGGTGGTGGACCTGCTGGTCTATCTACTGCCATCCGTCTACGCCAACTGGCTATTGCAGCGGGTAATGATGAATTTATGGTTTGTGTCGTCGAAAAGGGCTCTGAGTTCGGTGCTCATACTTTATCTGGTGCAGTAATAGAAACACGTGCTTTAGATGAGCTAATACCAGACTGGAAAGAAAAAGGCGCACCGCTTAACGTGCCAGCGACCGAAGATCGCTTCTATTACCTAAACTCAGCCACACGCTCTACTAAAGTACCTGATTCTCTAATTCCAGGGCCGATGCACAATGACGGCAACTATATCGTGTCACTAGGCAATGTGGTTCGCTGGTTAGCCGCCCAAGCTGAAGAGCTAGAAGTCATGATGTTCCCAGGCTTCCCTGCAGACGATATCTTATATAATGATGATGGCTCAGTACGAGGCGTATTGACGGGTGATATGGGTGTGGCTGCCAATGGTGAAGCCAAGCCAAGCTTTGAGCCTGGTTATGAACTTCTTGCTAAATATACTGTCTTTGCCGAAGGCTGCCGTGGTCATCTAGGTAAACGCTTGATCAGCCGTTTTGATCTTGATAAAGACTCAGACCCTCAACATTATGGTATTGGCTTAAAAGAGCTGTGGGATGTAGCACCTGAAAAGCACGAGCAAGGTGTGGTCATGCACGGTCTTGGTTGGCCATTAACAGAAACGGGTTCTACTGGTGGTTGGTGGTTGTACTTTGATGAAAACAACCAAGTCAGCTTTGGTCTCGTTGCTGATTTATCTTACCACAACCCATACATGTCACCATTCGATGAGATGCAACGCTTAAAAACGCATCCAGTCATCAAAAGTGTATTAGAAGGCGGTAAACGCATCTCTTACGGCGCGCGCGCTTTGACCAAAGGTGGTCTCAACTCATTACCGAAATTCACCTTCCCAGGTGGTGTATTGGTTGGTGACGATGCTGGATTCTTGAACCCTGCAAAAATCAAAGGCACCCATACTTCAATGAAGTCCGGTATGCTCGCAGCCGAAGCGATTTTTGAAGCATTACAAGCTGATCGTCAGCATGATGAGGTTGTTGCTTATACCACTATGTATAAAGAATCGTGGTTATATGAAGATAACTATGAATCACGTAACTTCTCGCCTGCGATTCATCGCATGGGTCTGTTTATGGGTGGTGCGTTTACCTTCATCGAGCACAACTTATTTAAGGGTAAAATGCCGTTTACCCTACATGATAACATCCCAGATTATGACCAACTAGAGCGAGCCAACCATGCTTATCAGCCGACTTACTTAAAGCCTGATGGCAAACTGGTATTTGATAAACTGTCATCAGTATTTATTTCTAATACCAATCATGCTGAAGACCAACCAACGCATCTAAAACTGACGGATCCAACCGTACCAGTATCCATTAATTTACCGCTATATGCTGAACCGGCACGTTTATATTGCCCAGCAGGTGTTTACGAAGTGGTCAAAGATGCAGAAGGTGCGAAGTTTGTCATCAATGCGCAAAACTGTGTACATTGTAAAACTTGTGATATTAAAGACCCATCACAAAATATTACGTGGGTAACGCCAGAAGGCGGCGGTGGTCCTAACTATCCAAACATGTAACCTATGATTGGAGTATTTATTGCACCCATAACATAATAGTAGCTGAATAAAAAACCGCCCTTTTAATATTTAAAAGGGCGGTTTTTTATTCAGCTTTCATTTAATCATCAAAATTAATCTGTCCATGCATCACGATGAGCTTCATCTTTAAGCTTCACAAAATCATCGGGATTAAATTTGATTTGATCACCAGTTTTACCTGCTTTCACTTGACGCTCATAGTCACGCAGTATTCTAAGTGCCACTGGAGATAGCAGTAAGATTGCCATCAAGTTAACCAAAGCCATCAGTCCCATCGACAAGTCAGCAAAGTTCCAAATAGCGGGCAGACTGGCAATAGCACCAATAAACACCATACCTAATACCATGAAGCGGAAAACCATAATCATCACTTTGGCATTTTTGGCACCAGAAATAAACTCTAAATTTGACTCACCATAACTATAATTAGCAATGATAGAAGTGAATGAGAAAAAGAAAATAGCAATCGCCACAAACACCACACCTAAATCACCAACATACTGCGACAATGCTAGCTGAGTCAGCTGAATACCTTCTTGTTCAACACTGGGGTCAACCACACCTGACAGTATAATAATTGATGCCGTTGCTGTACAAATGACTAGCGTATCCATAAAAACACCTAGCATTTGCATAAACCCTTGTACCGCTGGATGGTCAGGGTGACTCTTTGCGGTAGCTGCAGCGTTGGGTGCTGAACCCATACCTGCTTCGTTAGAAAACAAGCCACGCTTGATACCATTAATCATGGCCTGAGCGATACCGTAACCTATTACCCCGCCCGCTGCTTGTTCAAAACCAAATGCTGATTTTACAATCAACACAATAGCCGCTGGAAATTGACTGAAATTAGTGACAATAATGAATAACGCTAACAAAATATACAAAATAGCCATAACAGGGACGATTTTCCCAGCAATACGAGCAACTGAGCGTAAACCACCAAATACTACTGGCGCAACTAATACTACCAGCACTAAGCCTGTCGCCCATGTTGGAATGCCAAACGCTTCATTGGTCGCCTGTGCAATGGTATTTGACTGTACACCATTAAATGCCAGACCAAAAGCCACCAGCAAACATAACGAAAAGAAGATTGCTAACCAGCGCTTACCCAAACCTTTTTCAATATAGTAAGCAGGTCCACCACGATAAACATTGTCATGGTGCGGTACTTTGTACGCTTGTGCTAACGTGGATTCAATAAAACTGGTCGACATACCAACGATCGCCGTCATCCACATCCAAAACACAGCACCTGGGCCACCGAGATAAATCGCAATTGCAACCCCTGCCAAATTACCTGTGCCGACGCGAGCTGCCAGTGAGGTCATCAGTGCCTCAAATGAGCTAATACCACCATTTTTGCGTCCTTGATTAGAGACACGCAATAGTTTCCACATATGACCAAAATGGCGAAACTGTATAAAACGTGTAACGACGGTAAAATAAAGACCTGCGCCAATCAGTACGAACATCAATAATCCATACCAAGGGTTATTAGCAATCAACCAATCATTGTTGCCCCAAATAATGCTGACACCATAGTTTACAATGCTATTAAACCAACCTGCTATTCCGTCGTTCATACGGGCTCCTTATTAACAATTAACACTTTATAGACTGTACTGAAAATTTGTATTGATATTATATTTGGCCAACTCGAACCTTAGGCCACTTAAACCATCATGCACAAAAAATTTGATATCAAAATATCACGTGCATGATATAGACATTGAAGCACTAACAATTATTAAATTTAGTTATCCATCTAAAAAGAACATTTATTAAATAAATGTTCTTTACACTTGATATACTATAGAATGTATTGAGTAACAATTTAGCAGCACTTATTAGACTATTGTTGTATAGTTCTCAGTATCATCACGTGATGCACTAGTACTGGATATTGTATAAACAACTAAACGTATGCTTGATTTTTGCCTTTACTTTTATTTAGTATATGCAAAAGACCTTTTTAATATTTATGTTAAGCTAGTAGTTGCTTAATAGCGTGGCATTTTAAATGCATTAAGAATGTTAAGACACTTGTCAGGAAGACAAGATTGTAAAACAGACAATGGATCGTCTTACCCCTCTCTCTTCCTCGATAAGTCCAGTTCTTTATACATTATACTTTTTATTAATATGTTCTATGCCATACCTAACTATTCACTTTCAATAAAGAAATAGGTTGTTGCACGTTATATTTCTACTGTTATACACAGTACGTAGCTATTTTTTATGTTGTTAGTGTCTTTTTGATACGACTTAGTCCCTATGGATTGCAGTCTATCAATAAAATTTTGCTATATATGATGGTTATGATAGATACAGTATCGTGGTAATCGATACAGGTTAAACCAATATGTTTTAGCAAAATTAGACCGACAATAACATTTTAGGTAAGACAAAAGGAGTTGTCCTATGGAAAACCACAACGATCCATCTGGATATTGGCGTGCCAATGTTCGTCTCATTTTAGGTAGTCTAGTCGTTTGGGCATTATGTTCTTACGGCTTTGCGATTCTTTTACGTCCTCTCTTAGCTGGCATCAAAATCGGTGGTACCGATTTAGGCTTTTGGTTCGCTCAACAGGGCTCCATTGGTATTTTTATTGTCTTAATTTTTTTCTACGCTTGGCGTATGAATAAGTTGGACAAACAATACGGCGTAGACGAGGAATAGATCATGAGTCAGTATCTAATTAATATTATTTTTGTGGGTCTATCCTTCGCTCTTTACTTCGGTATTGCGATTTGGGCTCGTGCAGGAACAACAAGTGAATTTTATGTTGCAGGAGGCGGTGTTCATCCTGTAGTCAACGGTATGGCAACAGCAGCTGACTGGATGAGTGCTGCATCCTTTATTTCTATGGCCGGTCTACTTGCTGCTGGTGGCTATGGTGCATCGACTTATTTAATGGGTTGGACAGGTGGTTATGTTTTACTAGCCATGCTACTAGCACCATACTTACGCAAATTTGGTAAATTTACAGTTCCTGACTTTATTGGTGATCGTTTTTATTCCAAGACCGCTGCTATGATTGCTGTGGTCTGTTTGATCATTGCCTCAACCACTTATGTGATTGGTCAGATGACAGGGGCAGGTGTTGCATTTTCACGCTTCTTAGAAGTTGAAAATGATACTGGTCTTATTATTGCAGCGATTGTTGTGTTTTTCTATGCAGTACTTGGTGGCATGAAAGGGATTACTTACACGCAGGTTGCGCAGTATGTGGTTCTTATGATTGCTTATACCATTCCAGCCGTCTTTATTTCACTTGAATTAACAGGCAACCCAATTCCAGGTTTAGGCTTGTTCTCAAACCATGTAGAAGCAGGCGTTCCTATCTTAACCAAACTTGACCAAGTTGTCACTGACTTAGGTTTTACCGCTTATACTGCTGACGTTCCTAATAAACTCAACATGGTGTTATTTACGTTATCACTCATGATTGGTACAGCAGGTTTACCACACGTTATTATCCGTTTCTTCACAGTGCCTAAAGTGGCTGATGCCCGTTGGACAGCTGGTTGGACGCTAGTATTTATTTCATTGCTATATTTCACTGCACCTGCAGTAGGTGCCATGGCACGTTTGAACCTAATTGACACTATCTATCCACAAGGTGTTGAAGAGCCTGCTATCAACTATGACCAACGTCCAGACTGGATGAAAACATGGGAAGATACAGGTCTTATTAAGTATAACGACCTAAATAACGATGGTCGTATCCAAATGTATAATGACAGTGGTCTTGGCGCAGCTGAGATTGCACTAGCAAATGCACAAACTGAAGGTGGTGATGTAAGCGCTGCAACTGCCGCTGTGGAAACAGCCCGTGCCGCCCATAATTTAGAAGTTGATGGTCGTTTTGCTGACGCAGGTTGGGCTGGTAACGAGTTAGATGTCAACGCTGATATTCTCGTATTGGCGAATCCAGAAATTGCTCAGCTTCCACCTTGGGTTATTGGTCTTATCGCCGCTGGTGGTTTGGCAGCAGCATTATCTACAGCAGCTGGTTTGTTACTCGCTATTTCTTCAGCCATCAGTCATGATTTGATTAAACGAAATCTTAATCCAAACATTACTGACAAAGGAGAGCTAAAGGTCGCACGTATCACAATGGGGGTAGCTATTGTAGTTGCTACATACCTAGGCATGAATCCACCAGGATTTGCCGCACAGGTAGTTGCATTGGCATTTGGTATCGCTGGCGCCTCACTCTTCCCTGCATTAATGATGGGTATTTTCTCTAAACGTATCAACAATCTCGGTGCTATTGCTGGTATGTTGACTGGTCTCATCAGTATCTTGCTTTATATCTTTGTATTCAAAGGCTGGTTCTTTATTAGCGGCACAGCAAACCTACCTGATACCGCAGAGTACTGGTTATTTGGTATCTCACCATTATCATTTGGTGCAGTTGGTGCATTACTTAACTTTATTGTTGCATTCATAGTTTCTTATGCAACGAAAGCGCCACCATTACATATCCAGGAACTGGTTGAGAGTGTTCGTTCGCCACGCGGTGCTGGTGGTGCAGTCGACCACTGATCTTACGAATCATGATATATCTTCTGTTACTATATATCACTCACAGGCAGTAGCTGCTTGTGGGTGATTTTTTTGCCTGACATGTATTATCATTCTTATATTTTTAATTTACTCAATAGTTTAAATTAGACATACCTAACGCATTAAGGAATATTTTATGCTTTTCGAGTTTATCGCTACCATAGCTGCCGCATTTGGTATGGCTGGACTAGCACTAATCATAACTCATCTCAGTAAACTGGCAGGCAAACGTACACCGAAATGGCTTGTACCCCTATTTGCTGCTATTGGTATATTTGCGTTTCAAATACATCAAGAATACAACTGGTATAGTCAGCAAGTGGATAAGTTACCAGAGGGAGTAGAAGTGGTCAAAACAGCAGAAAGTACCGAATGGTTTCGTCCATGGTCTTATGCCAAACCACAGATACTACGCTTTATAGCAGCTGATACTGGTAATGCCAGTGTGCAAATAGATAACTCCAACATATACTTGGTTAACTTGTATTTGTTTGAAAGACGTAGAAGTGTACAAAAGATTGAGCAAGTGATCGATTGTAGCCGTCCTGCACGCGCAGACTATGTATTACCAGAAAAAGATAGCACGCTTACGATTGATGAACATGTTGAACAAACAACTGCATGGCACGATTTGGCAACAGATGATCCGCTATTTATTAAAATTTGCACCAATAAAAGTTAATTATTTTACACATATCGATCTCCTAGATAACGAAGCCACATACTGAAAGAGGATAATTTTTTAAGTTAATCAATCTAAAAAATTACCCTTTTTTTGCATCAGCTTTACTTTTATTAGCTATCGTGGTGTGGGACCGTTTTATAAGTGTGTTTAGAATTAGCACCCAACAACAATCCTGCACATAAGCCACCAAAATGGGCAGCAAATGAGATACCTTGTTGCGGCATTAATCCTTGCTTGATAGTCAACCAGTAGCCAGTGCCCATAACGATACAAGCTACTAGATAACCCCAACGTCGCGCAAATACAGCACCGCCTATCATGTAGCCAAGCATGGCAAAACATAACCCTGATGCACCAATATGAATAGAAGATGGCGAGCCGATTATCCAAGTAACTAGCCCGGATGCAATAATCAACTTAAGTATGGTTCGATACGCATTTTTTTCAAACAGTCCAAACAAAAATAAAATTTGTAATAACGTAAAAGTATTGCCAAGTAAATGGGAAAAGTTACCATGCATCGTCCATGAAGCAAATATTCCAATCAAACTACCTACATCTAGAGCACGAGGTACAATACCAAAAATATTCCACATCCCAAATAAAGCTGTTTCATTGAGAAAAAACATACCCCACATTGGTATCAATACAAAAGCATATAAACCAATAACTTGCTTTATTCGTACTACAATCAAAGTAAGTAATTGCTTCCAATTCATATGATATTACCCTTTCACTTAATCGCTTTAGATATATCCTAGTGACTCACAGAAAATAACGACCTATCTATCGGCTCAAACGACAATGACGTAGCATTTTTATCCACAGCCACATAATTGCTCCCATGTAGCAATGAGTTTGAATGGTAAGGCACCAACGCAGTAGGAATAAAATTACGCGCCGCATCAATATGTTTGATTGAATCATCAAAGAATATATGTGGAGCAAATGTTCTTAGTACAGCAGTTTTCTCCAACCCACCTAAGAAAAAGGCCATATCAACATTCACGCCCCACTCACGTAGCGTTTTAATAGCGCGCAAATCAGCAGGTGCATTACGAGCAGTTACTAGCGCTATTTTTATCGGAGAGTATTTAAGAGATGCCGGCAGACGCTCTTGTAGATTTGAGAGCTTAATCAATAGTTCAGCATAAGGCCCTTTCTCAATGGGTAAATCACGCATTTGTGCTTCACGAGCATGAAAAGCACGTAAGCCTTTTTGCTTATAAAGCAATTCTCCTGAATCATCAAAAAGCACTGCATCACCATCAAAAGCAATACGCAACTGCTGAGTATCTAGCTCATAAGTATTAACAGGTGTCGCATCAAGTATTGCACAAGCACAAATATTGGCATCAGCAACTTGCTGTGCATCATCACGATTAGTAGTAAGAAACAGATCAACATTAAAATCTTTAATATAAGGAGCCACGGGGCTACCTGAAATAAATGCCGATCGTGAAATATTAAGGCCTTTTTCAAGAATTGCATTAAGTACCTGAATACCTGTATCAGGACTACTCTTTGAGATAATAACAACCTCAACTAATGGTGCATCAACTTCTATATCTTTATCTAAACAGTCATTGCAATATTTATTGAGGTTCAATAACGCTTGAATCAAAGGGTAGCCTGCACCTATATTTAAAGGCTCATTCTCACGTTCGATCATATAGTCACGAAATTCTTTTATCACATCATCAGGACGTTGCTGCAAAAGTTGAAGTAAATGATTTTCAGATTCTGATAAATCAAATAGTGCAGTTGCAGAAATTGCAACTATCAACGTGTTACTAAAATCAACTGCCATAAATCTCTCAACTGATAAAATCATAGAGTGGATAAAAGAATGGACTACGAGCCAAAGTAGTCATAGCCATTAAAATTATTCTCTAAAGTTAAGGTGCAAACGTTATTGTCGTTTTATGCATCATCTGAAAGCATTTTAACGATTAACAGCGCTTATTGTGAATGTTCAACACGCTCTAGATTATAAAAAATAAATATCAATAACTATAACAGTTTCAGCTTAAAGAAGTATATTCTAAAAAGCTATGGTAGGGAGAATCACTTAGACAAAGAAAAGCCCCCATCGCGTGAGCGGTGGGGGCTTTTACTTTTA
>NZ_JBQSVP010000071.1:0-15408 GCF_052376345.1 Psychrobacter sp. AOP5-GZ1-6
GTAGGTGCTAAGTCATTAATCATAGGTGTAAATAATTATGTAGGATAAATATAATAGAAAATTTGGTATGTGCACGCGTAGCGTGTAATATTGCTTATACAGTTTGAGACAGTCCAGCATTTATGCTTATGATAATATTGATTGATTTTTAACAGTACATATTGGCAGTTAGTGGCGACATTTAATATCGGTAACCAATGCTTTAAAGTAAAGCATAGAGAGGGTAGAGTGTATGGGTTGTAATTAACTCAATCACTTTCGGTTTTTATAATATAAATAATATTACTAACGCAAAATAACTAGGTATATATAATGAAAAAACAACCAGCACAGTGGCTACTCAGTGCAGCGTCAGTGGGCATCGCCGGTATCATTCTTGCTCAAAGCTATGGAACCGCCGTAGCCGACACCAATACTGAAAGTTTCGTACAAACTCCTGAACAAAAAGTCACCACTCGCCAAGTCGCTGCATTGTTGGATCGTAGTCATTATCTTAATCAGCCTCTGGATAGTAAAACTGGTGCTGAGATTCTGTCTATGTATATTGACAGCCTTGATCCAAACCATACATTATTTTTGCAGTCTGATGTCGATGAGTTTAAGAAAAAATATGGCGATGATTTCGGTGCTAGGCTCAAGCGTGGCGATTTGTCTGCGGGAGTCGATGTTTTTGAGCGCTATCGTAAGCGCTCAAAAGAGTATTTTGAGATGGCAAGTAAGATGCTAAAAACTGATATCGACTTGACTGGTGACGACACAATCGTGCTTGATCGCGAAAAGCTCAATCATTTCAAAACCAAAAAAGAGCAGCGTGACTATTGGGCACGCCAGTTAAAATTTAGTTTGATAAGTATTACGCTTGGTCAAGAAGACGAAAAAGCCAAAGAACAAGTTTTCTTAGATAATCCAGACATTACGCGTGGACAAGACTTGGTGCGCAATGACCAGCGAACACCAAGTGAAATTTTATTAAATCGTTTGTCACGCCAGCAAGAGCAGTCGAAACGCCTTACCAATGATGAAATCATGGAAACGGTTCTCAATACAGCGATGCTGACATACGATCCACACAGTAATTATTATGCACCAATTCAGGCAACTGAGTTGCAAATTCAATCCAGTTTACAGTTAGAAGGAATCGGTGTATCTATTCGTCCAGATCGTAAAAACCCAGATTATACTCGTATTGTGACCTTGGTAGATGGAGGCCCAGCGGCTAAGTCTGGTCAAATCAAACCCAATGATTTGATTGTTGGTATTGCAAAAGATGGTGAGACCATGACAGATGTAGTGGGTTGGTCAACCCGCGAAATTGTCGGTTTGATTCGTGGTAAGCGCGGTACCTCAGTAACGCTTAAACTACGCCAGCCTAATACACCTGATGCCAGTGCTCGTACGGTAACTGTGGTACGCGATATCATTCAGCAAGAAGAATCGGGCGTGACCCATCGCGTTGTAGAAGTGCAGCGCCCTAATATTGATAAAACGCCGAAGCGTATTGGTGTCCTAGAAATTCCAAGTTTTTATCTCAATTATCAAGCACGCCGTAATGGTGAAGACTATCGCAGTGTCAGTATCGATACCGAAAATGCGCTGAAAGCCTTGAACAAAGAAAACATCGATGGGCTAGTTGTTGATTTACGTAATAACCCAGGCGGTTCGTTAGATGAAGTGGCTAAAATGCTTGGCTTCTTTATTAAAAGCGGACCTATGGTACAAATCCGTGACAATCGTGGCAATGTTCAAGTCTACCGTGATGACGATGGTGGTGAGCAGCTTTATGATGGTGATATGACGGTCATTACCAACTTAGCCTCTGCATCAGCCAGCGAGATATTTGCAGCGGCTATTCAAGATTATGGTCGTGGCCTGGTCGTTGGTAGTACCACGACAGGTAAAGGTTCTGCTCAAATTCAGCTAGATAGTTTGGCGTTGGGTTCTGCTACTTTAACGCAGCGCAAGTTTTATCGAGTGACTGGTGGTAGTACGCAAAATAAAGGCGTTGTGCCTGATGTTGAATTGGTCAATATCTATGATGATGCAACCTTTGGTGAGCGAGCACAGAAAAAAGCACTTCCTTGGGATACTATCAAAACAGCTCCTTACAAGCCTGAAGGGAAGTTTACTAGTGATACATTAGCGACTCTTAATCAACAGTCTAAAATTCGTCAAGAGCAAAATCCACAGTTTGTGTATTTATCAGCGTTGAATGATATTCGTGATATGGAAGATGAAAAGAAACCTATCAAACTTGATATTAATAGTCGCCGAGCTAAGATGAAGTTGATTGAAAAGCGTTCATTAGAAGCTGAAAACAAACGCCTCATTGCTACTGGAGAGCGTCCTTATGCAAATTGGAACACTTATCAAGCAGCCATGGATGCAAAGTTTGAAGAACGTAGCCGTATGAAAGCCAGTGAGCGTCCAGAGTTACCTGAAGATGAAGTCTTCATCAACGAAGCGGCTTACATCATGCTCAGTGCTAAACCTGAAATGCTGCTAAGTCCAGAAGATAAGTTGTAACAGGTTCATGTAAGCATATGCTTACATTAATAGACGTTTATACCTCTTACTAACTATGGGTCAATCTGCGATTATAACTGTACGGCACGACTGAACGAATAGGTTCATTGGTACTAGGGATTGGTATCTTAAAAGTCGCATCAAGGATAGATGGTTTGCTGATTAAGGATGATAGGGCTGGATGCCCGAAATAGTTAGAAAATACCCCGGGATTAGGTATCTTTTAACGATGACATGGATGGTTAATGATAAAAGCCGCATAACGCTTGTCGTTATGCGGCTTTGTTATGTTTGAAGGGTAGTAGTCAACAGGTTTATGACGACATACTTATTCTTTATTATCTATCGTCTATAAAGGAGCGGAGCTACAGCGTTGACCTCGCTTGAGGTATCACATATACGCTTATACCCGATTGCTTGATATTTATCTTTAACTGAATCAACCGTATCTGACGGCATACAGTTTGACGACATAAAGCCTTAGTAGTATTTTCTATAAGTTATAGGCCTAAAAACAGGCACAAAAAAAGCCAGTAGCGATAACTACTGACTTTTTAGATAAAATGATAATAGCTTATCACCTCATCTTTTCTTACTATTCTTTAGAATAGATTAGTGCTCAACGCCACCAGCACCATGCACATGGCCATGGTTTAGTTCGTCTTCAGTTGCTGCACGTACTTCTTGAACTTCAACGTCAAACGTTAGACGCTTACCAGCCAATGGATGGTTTGCATCAACAGTTACTTCTTTGTCGTTTACGTCAGTAACGGTCACTAGCATTACTTGGCCGCCAGCTTCTGACTGAAACTGCATACCAGGTTGGATGTCATCAACGCCTTGGAAGTTTTCACGTGGTACGTGTTGTACCGCTTGCTCTTGGTATTCGCCGTAGCCATCAGCAGGCTCAACAACAGCATTTACTTGTTCGCCAGCAGATTTACCTTCTAGCTGTTTTTCAAGACCTGGAATAATGTTGCTATGGCCATGCAAATAGGCAAGTGGTTGACCTTCTGGTGATTGGTCAAGGATGTTGCCTTCGTCGTCTTTTAGTGTGTAATTGAATTTGACGGCTGTATCTTTTGCGATAGTAGTCATAAATTATCCTAAATATTATATCTATGTAAAAAATTAAATACGGTTGCAATAAACCTAAAAAATTCAATTAGCAAGCCAAATAGCCACGTCATGAGTCAATTATCATCAGTTTATTAAAGTAACTTTAACAGTTAGCATCTTTAATTGAGATGCTACATATAACTTTCAAGGTAAAAGTACGAAAAAATGCTATTTAATCCTAATAAATGCCATATTTTATAGAAAAATTTTTGTTTTTCATCGTTTGAAGACGGTTATAAGGTGTAGCTAGTTTGGCATTTGCGTTTTTGGGTAAGGCTCTCTAACATAACTATAAAAATAAGGATGAAATGACCATGACTTCAGTTACTAGCAATCAGTCAGTAGTAACCAATAACATCAAGAATAGTTTTAATAATAATGATTCGAATACGATGCCTAATGTTAGCTATCGATTCGATTTTGAGCGTTTCTGTGAACATTTGGTTGATGTATCGCTTAGCTTTACCGCAACGATTGACGCTCCCCAGCTTTGGTTACCAGCATGGATACCGGGCAGTTATCTAATGCGTGAGTTTGCGCGAAACATTACCGCTGTGCATTATGAAGTGTTAGATAGCCAAATAGTAGGCGATAACAAAAAGTCCGAGAGGCATCGTGGCCAAAAAATAGACAAACATACTTGGGCGCTGCCGCATATTAAAACAGGACAGACAGTAGTCGTGCACTATGAAGTTTATTGTTATGATCTGTCGGTACGTACCGCTTATGTCGATCAGCAGCGATTGTATGGCAACTTCACTTCACTTGCATTGGCAGTATCAGGGCAAGAAGATACGGCTGTCACGGTGAGCTTAATCGTACCGGCCACATTCTTTGCAGATAAAGAGAAAGAGCGTGTACAGTTAGCCTCGGGCTTAGAGTCTGTGCATTTGAAAACCGACGCTCAGCACAGTTATGGACTACAAGCTGATGGCTATCATGAGCTGATTGATTATCCTTTTGAAATCGCAGTACAGGATAAGTTTGATTTTATTGTTCAAGATGATACGCATCAAGCGTTACCTCACAGCTTCTATCTGGCTGGTAAATACAGTGCTGATATGGGCAGAGTCCAGCAAGACGTCACTCAGATTTGTCAGACGTACTTAGACTGGCTGGGCGATGCACCGTTTGATGATTATACTTTTATGACGTTTGCCAGTGGTCAAGATTATGGCGGTTTGGAACATATCAATTCGACCAGTTTAATCATTCCGCGCCGTGATTTGCCAAGTGTCGATGAGCCAAAAATCCCAAGTGCCGAGTATCAGCGCTTTTTAGGTTTGTGTAGCCATGAGTATTTTCACGCATGGTGGGTTAAAACAGTACGTCCAGATGTAATGTTGGATGTCGATTTGCGTCGTGAAGCTTTTACGCCATTGCTATGGGTGTTTGAGGGTTTTACCTCTTATATCGACGATTTTATGTTGCAAGCGTCAAGTGTGATTGATAAGGAAAGCTATCTTAAATTATTAGCCGAACAGATCAATCGTTATTATCAAACGGCTGGTCGTGCGCACCAAAGCGTTGCAGAGTCGAGCTTTGATGCTTGGATTAAGTTGTATCGCAATGATGAGAATACAAACAATGCTGGTATCAGCTACTACAATAAAGGAGCGTTGGTAGCCTTGTGTTTGGATTTAATACTGCTGCAACACACAGATGGTCGCTATCGTTTGTTTGATGTGGTTAAGGCTTTTTATACGCAAGCCAAGCAAAACGACAACAAACGAGTTGGTATCAATAGTGCTGATATGGGTGCGGTGATAGGGCAGTTTATACCACTAGCAGTTTGGGAGGATTTTGAGCGTCGATATGTCAATGGTGTTGAAGAGCTCCCTATCGAGGCACTGTTGGCGGCCAATGGCACTAAAATACGTGCCAATACCAAAGAGACTGCTGATAAGCATGTGCCGTGGGGCATGCGCTGTACGGAAACACCAGCAGGACTGAAGGTCAATCGCGTACAGCGTGAGAGTGCAGCTGCTAAAGCTGGTATATCAGCGAATGATATTATCGTAGCGATTGACGGTATCAAAGCTGATACAAAACAGTTAGCATCACTTAGTACTGCCACGCGTGACGTGGAATGTCACTTATTTCGCCGTGATGAACTGATATGTGTGAATGTGCTACCTAAAGCGGTTATTGAGCTTGACGCTGATGAAGGTATCGATACTAGTCATGACACGACTGTTCCATATAAAGTCAGTCTGCATTTAATCAAAGGCATGACACTGTCCGATATCAATGATAAACAGGATTTAATAGAGGAGGATTGGCAAGCATGGCTCAATGTCATGAGCCGCTATTGAGTATCGAGAGTTTTTCTATCCGTAAGTGTTATAGTAGCTACTGACAATCAGATATTAAGCGCCACCCTGTACCAAAAACAGATTTGGTGCAGGATGGCTAGGTTTATGGCGAAGCGTTATCAGCAATTCGCTATATTTTATAGACCTTAAAGTCTAATTCACTGGCTGCTCAATTTGTACTTCATCATTATCAGTGCTGTTGGTATCATCATCAATTGCGCTATTATTGGCTTTAGGCTCATTATTAATAACTTCTAAAGCAGCAATCCAGTTTTGCATTAACTGAATTTCAGCTTGCTGTGCGTCAATGATATCTTTAGCGAGCTGACGCATCTCTCCATTAGTACCGTATTCCAGTTGAATTTTTGCCATTTCTACCGCGCTAATATGATGCGGTAGCATGCCGCGCGCAAATGCCATATCAGGTACGGGATCTGCAATTCCTAATACCATGTCACCATTCAAGACATCCATACTTCTTGCATAGGCTTCTTGCATAGCTTCAGTATTGGGTTTAGGTTTGACGGTATCAGGGTGGCTAGCAAGCCATTTATTTAAAATATCGATCTCTACTTGCTGATTATCAATAATATCTTGAGCCAGTTGACGTATCTCTTCATCGCTACCATATTTTAGTTGGATTTTTGCCATTTCTATCGCACCGCGATGATGACCAAGCATCGCTTTAGCAAAGGCGGTATCAGGATCGTTATAACTCATGCCAATCATCATTTCATCATGCATTCTTGTCATCGCTCTTGTGTAATCTCTGAGCTCATCCGTCATTTGGCCTTCATCTATGATGTCTTCATCTTCTGACAAGTCATTAGCATCGTTTTCTTCAGGGGTTTCAGCCATGTCTGTTACGGGTGAGATGGTCTCTTCGTCAAGACTTGCTTCGCTATTTTCTGTTTTCGGCTGACAGGCACTCAGTATAAGTGCAGTAGAAATACTGGTGACCAATAACACAAAACGATGAGAAGCAATCATGAGATATCCCTAAAATAAAAAATCAATAATAAATAAATGTGGCCTATTATACATAACCAATGATGTTTTTAAGCTTAACAGACAAACCTTACTCGTTCGAGACACTCTGTTTAATAGGTCGTAAGCTATTTTCTTGAGCCCGTATTCGATGTGTATGGGATTGACGGTAGGTTCGTCTTAAATACCTAGCTGCTGGAAGTGCGCACTATCTAAATGAATTTGTATAGACTCACCAACTGCTAAATCATTCAATTTAAACCCTGCAACTGACCAACGTATCAAACGCAAGCAAGGCAGTCCCACATGTGCAGTCATGCGTCTTACTTGACGGTTTTTACCTTCATAAATAGTTATCATTAACCATGAGTCTGGCACACTTTTACGCTCACGTATTGGTGGATCACGTTGCCATAGCGGCATCGGTAGCTCATCTGCACTTATGTGTTTTACCTCAGCAGGGAGAGTTTTGCCATCTTTTAGCACCACGCCGTTTTGCAGCGCTTTTAGTTGTTCAGGAGTTGGGATTCCTTCGACTTGCACCAAGTAAGTCTTGCTTTGTTTGCGCCCTGCATTGGCTTTGGGTGGATGGGTAATCGCTTTATTGACGCGTCCATCATTGGTCAAAATCAGCAGACCTTCTGAAGCAGCATCAAGCCGACCAGCTACTCGTAAGGATTTATCAGTAAAATACTGGGATAGGGTAGTATGGTTATTGTTACTGTCATCTCTGAACTGGCTTTGTACCCCATAAGGCTTATTAAATATAATGAGACTAGAAGTCGACATGGAGTGATATTTCCTGAATTTAAATCGTTAGTGAGTCATTACAGCAGATATTCGATACTAAAAATAAGCTAAAAGTAGCTATAGGCTAATTACTATAGTCAATCTCATGTAAATCCGCTACATCGTCATCCTCGCCAAGCATAATAATGTATAGCTTGCACTTGGTTTGCTTGTATCGAAATTATTTGAACGTAACTATATAGTTTACATGTTTGTTTATAAAACTAGATCAATACCAAAATAATATTTTAGAAGGCTTAAAATCATTTTGTAAAAATAGTATTCATATTTTTGATACATAAATGTGTTGTAGGTAAGAGCTGTTGCTGTCTTCAAGTTTGTGTAGTTAATAAGTGTTCAAAACACTATTATAATAAAATAGCTAGCATAACAGAATGCCAGTAGCGCTTGCGATATCTAACAGACAACTAAGGAGTTTTGTTTTTGGTAAAGCGACAGTCCACAATGGGTATTTCCTAAGAGTATTTAAGCTTTGAGTAGTATGGTCTATGGATGTGTATCCACCCCAGCTACTTTATGTAGGTGTTTTTTATTTGACTCTATACAAAGCTTGTAGAGGTCGCATAAAAAAACACCTCAACGCCATAAGACGGTTGAGGTGTTTTGTTTACTAAGACTTAATCGCCTAAGTATAATCGATTAGCTATTACAGCGATGCTAATGCTTCATTAAACAAAGCGCTTGGGCGCATTGCTTGTTTGGCCAATGCTTCATCGGCATAGTAGTAGCCTTTGATGTCTACAGGTTTGCCTTGAACTGAGTTAAGCTCTTTAACAATGGCAGCTTCATTTTCTTTGAGCTTTTGCGCCAATGGTGCGAACTTCGCTTTTAGCTCGCTATCTTGATCTTGTGCTGCTAGCTCTTCAGCCCAGTACATAGCTAGATAGAAGTGGCTGCCACGGTTATCTAACTCACCAGTCTTACGTGATGGTGACTTGTCATTTAATAGTAGCTTTTCTGTCGCTGTATCTAGTGTGTCTGCTAATACTTTGGCTTTAGCATTTTTGTCATGTTCTGCCAAATGCTCCAAAGATACTGTTAAGGCTAAGAACTCGCCCAATGAATCCCAACGTAAGTGGTTTTCTTCTGTTAGCTGCTCAACGTGTTTCGGTGCAGAACCACCTGCACCAGTTTCAAACAAACCGCCACCTTTCATTAATGGAACAACAGACAGCATTTTAGCACTGGTGCCTAGTTCTAAAATTGGGAACAGATCAGTGAGATAATCACGTAGAATGTTACCAGTAGCAGAGATGGTATCAAGACCACGAGCGACACGCTCTAAGGTATAACGCATGGCGCGTACTTGTGACATGATTTCGATATGTAGACCTTCAGTGTCATGGTCTTTTAGATAGGTTTGAACTTTTTTGATCAGCTCATTTTCGTGCGGACGGTATGGGTCAAGCCAGAAGATAACTGGCGTGTTTGATTCGCGTGCACGGCGCACGGCCAGTTTAACCCAGTCTTGGATAGGTGCATCTTTGACCTGACACATGCGCCAGATATCACCTTTTTCCACACGTTTTTCTAGCAAGACTTCATCGGTATCAATATCAACAATACGCGCAATACCTGCATCGCTAGACTCGAACGTTTTATCGTGTGAACCATACTCTTCGGCTTTTTGTGCCATCAAGCCAACGTTAGGAACTGTCCCCATTGTTTTTGGATCAAAGTTACCATGCCATTTGCAGAAATTGATCATTTCTTGGTAAATACGTGCAAAGGTAGATTCAGGCATGACTGCTTTACAATCATACATTTTGCCATCAGCGCCCCACATCTTACCACCTGAACGGATCATCGCTGGCATAGAGGCATCAACGATCACATCACTTGGTGAATGGAAGTTGGTGATACCTTTTGAAGAGTCAACCATAGCTAGACGTGGGCGATGCTCTTGACAAGCATGCAAGTCTTGCTCGATCTCTTCACGCTTTGAGGCTGGTAGTTTTGAGATTTTGTCATAAAGATCGGCCATGCCGTTGTTGACGTTGATGCCTAGTTCATCAAAGAAAGCACCATGCTTTTCAAAGGCTTCTTTGTAGTAGATTCTGACCGCATGTCCAAACACGATAGGGTGAGATACCTTCATCATGGTCGCTTTTACGTGTAGTGAAAACAGAATACCAGCTTCGCGGCAGTCTTCCATTTCACGCTCATAAAACTCTAGCAGTGATTTTTTGCTCATGACCATCAGGTCGATGACTTCTTTATCAAGCAAGGCAATTTCAGGCTTTAAGACTTTTTTGGTGCCATCATCAAGTAGTAGATCCATACGTACAGTACGAGCTTTATCTAAAGTGATAGATTGCTCGCCATCATAAAAATCGCCACCGTGCATGTGTGATACGTGCGTGCTTGACCACTGCTTCCATTCACCCATAGAGTGTGGATGCTTACGTGCATAGTTTTTAACGGCTTTTGGTGCGCGGCGATCTGAGTTACCTTCACGTAGGACAGGGTTAACTGAACTGCCTAAGCTTTTACCATAACGCTTACGTAATGCTTTTTCTTCGTCAGTTTGTGGGTCTTCTGGAAAATCAGGAATGGCAAACCCTTTGCTTTGCAATTCTTTGATACAGGCTTTGAGCTGCTGTACAGAAGCACTGATGTTTGGCAGTTTGATGATGTTGGTATCAGGATCTTGTGTTAGACGACCTAGCTCCGCTAAGTTGTCAGGTACACGCTGCTCTTCAGTTAGGTACTCAGGGAATTCAGCCAACACTCGAGCGGCAACTGAGATATCAGTGGTTTCAACAGAAACGCCTGCTGTTTGGGCAAAAGCTTCAACAATGGGTAAAAATGACAGGGTCGCTAGCGCTGGGGCTTCATCAGTTTTTGTATAAATGATTTTTGACATTGTAATCGGGTATCCCTTTAGTTGTCGTTAATAATAATGCATACATATAATGTCGAATACAGTTTGGAAATACTACGTACAAACAAATTATATGATTGGATCAAGTACATCATGTGTCATCTCTAATAAATGATTAGAAATCACTTAAGTTTTTCTTTTACCTACGTTTGTTAATAGTCATTAGGGTAATGTGATTTTTTGACTGTCTACACGTGACTGCCTGAGAGTCATAAATCACCAAGTTTATATTATAGTTGATTGACTACAAACGAGCTATGATGTCAATCTTGTATAATGAACTAATTATACTATGTTCATACATACCCTATGTGTTCAAATTATTATAAGCTAATAACGACCTTATTCTATCAGTCATCAGCTTTGATATCATCTTTTCCATGCAACTACTGCTTTTTCATTGGCTTTTATTGCGTATGTAAGGTATAGCATATTTGCATTGTTATAAAAACCACCTACATTATAGTCGGTGGTTTTTTATCGGATATAGATAAGTTTTTGCAAATTGTGACAGCATGCTCACAAAAATTTGCTAGGCTAACAGCTAATAGAAAGCAAAAGATAGTGAATCTTATGAGTTTACAGTATGCATTACTCAGTGATACGAGCTGGCAGGGCTTAACAAATTGGCAAACGCCTGACACGCCTTTTATGTCATTTGCTTTTTGGCAAGCACTTACGGACACAGGTGCTATCGGTGAAGCAGCAGGATGGCTACCTATTTTTATCGTTGTCTATCAAGTCGATGATTTGCCAGACGCAGCAATCACTGAAACTATGCCAGCAGAAAATACGACTGAAGTAGACATCACGCATTCAGTGGCAGTCATGCCTGTGTTTGTAAAAGCTCATCATCAAGGTGAGTTTGTTTTTGATCACTCATGGGCAGAGGCGTATGCGCGTTATGGGATTGATTACTATCCAAGATTGGTCACCAGTGCGCCATATACCCCAATTACAGGTCAGCGTTTGTGGCTAGCTGAAGGTGAGAGCCTAAGTGCAGACGTTATAAAGACCGCTATGGCTGGCGTAGACGACATTGCTCAGCAAGTCGGTGCCTCAAGTTGGCATGGTTTATTTGTCACAGCTGAGATGGTCAATGTCGCTAACGATGCTATGCCGACAGGTGTCGATGTAGAACGCGCGCTCGCGGACCAAGCGACCCAAAATAGTTTTGAGCCAACTGCTATTGAAATGCCTATACTTGAACGTCAAGGCTGTCAGTTTTTGTGGCAAAATAAAGACTTGCTCAATGACAGTCAACCTTTTGCGGATTTTGATGCATTTTTGATGACGTTAAAAGCCAAAAAGCGTAAAACCATTCGGGCAGAGCGTCGTAAAGTTGCTGAGCAAGGCATCATCTGCCACCGAAAGTGCGGTGCAGATATTACCGATGCAGACTGGAAGGCTTTTTATCACTGCTATGTCATGACATATGCAGTACGTGGCCAGAATCCGTATTTGAGTGCAGAGTTTTTTATGAGCTTAGCAAAGAATATGCCTGAGCATTTATTTTTGGCTCAGGCTGTCAATAATGAAGGCGTAATTATTGCCAGTAGTTTGTTCTTATACGATAAGCCTGATAGCAAAAATGCGACTCTTTATGGGCGTTATTGGGGTGCGCTGGGTGAGTACGACAGTTTGCATTTTGAGCTGTGCTATTACCAAGGCATTGAGTTTGCCGTTGAGCAAGGTTTGAGCTACTTTGACCCAGGTACGCAAGGGGAGCATAAGCTGATAAGAGGTTTTGTGCCGACCAAAACGCATTCGTTACATCGTATTTACGATCCACGTTTTGTGCCAGCTATCGCCAATTTTTGTACCCAAGATCGTCATCATATGGCGCAATATCGACAGCAAGCCCATGAAGCGTTGCCTTTTAACGCTGACAACATGCCTGATTTTTTGGAATAGGTATTTGTATGCTTATTGGTAGCATCCCATCATTAATATTAGCTGTGAATTATGACCAATCGTTATTCTGTACCATCTTCCCAAAATGTACCGCCACCTGAATTATTGCCATGGCTGCATGCCAAAGGCTCGTTAACAGCCTTGCTAGAAGTTAAAGCGGGGCAGCCTTTGCGCGTTACCCGCAGCTTTGAGGGTTATCGTCAGCTGTCTCTGATACAAAAGCAGCAACTAGGGCTACGGGGGCCTGCGCTTAATCGGCCCATGCTGGCATGGGTGCGTGAGGTGAGTTTATACGGCAATGATGAGTTGCCATGGGTCGCAGCTCAAAGCATCTTTCCGTTATCTAGTATAAAAGGTCGCGCACGGCGATTGCAGCAGCTAAAAGGCACGCCCATCGGGTACGTGCTATTCAAACGGCGTCGCACTCTGCCCAACCAGCGCTCTATTTGTCACATGGCAGAGGGTTGGCAACGACATACGCGTTATGATTGGTATGGGCGCCAGTTTATGATTAGTGAGACTTTTCTGTCCAGTTTTTACTAAGGTGTATAGCCATAAATAATACGGACGCACGGTCAATAAATGACTCATAAATATGAGATGTTTTAGTCATTATATGAAGTAAAATATTATCAATGTTTATAGAAACAGCTATGACTGATAACCGTTCAAAAAATAGCTGCTTGATGTGATTTACTCAGGGTAAACTGAGCTTTTTTGCGTTTGTAATATCCCGTTTCATGATACACTTGCGCTAGCAATGACGAAGATACCGCACGCCGAATATTGGGCATGGCTGACCGTCATTAGCCGCTTTAATATTGGCTGCCTTTTAATCGCGCCCTTTTAATACTGCCTTTGTAATCGCGCCTTTTTAATTACAGACACTTTTAATTACAGACACTAAATAGGACATCAATATGTTTAAAAATATCTCTCTTCAAAGTTTTGATCCAGTACTGGCTGAAGCGATGGCTGCAGAAAGCGTTCGTCAAGAAAACCACATCGAGCTTATTGCTTCAGAGAACTACTGCTCACAAGCAGTGATGGAAGCGCAAGGGACTGATCTAACCAACAAATACGCTGAAGGTTATCCTGGCAAGCGTTATTACGGTGGTTGTGAGCATGTAGATGTTATAGAACAGTTAGCGATTGACCGTGCTAAAGAATTGTTCGGTGCAGAGTATGTGAACGTTCAGCCACACTCTGGTAGCCAAGCAAACTCAGCGGTGTTTTTAGCATTGCTAGAAGCAAATGACACGGTATTGGGCATGAGCCTAGACGCTGGTGGTCACTTGACGCATGGTGCGCACATCAACTTTTCAGGCTTGAACTACAATGCCGTACAGTACGGTTTGGTAGATGGCACTGGTCTGATTGACTATGACCAAGTAGATGCGCTAGCACGTGAGCACAAGCCTAAAATGATTATTGCTGGTTTTTCGGCATACTCACAGGTGGTCGATTGGCAGCGTTTCCGTGACATCGCGGATGAAGTAGGCGCGTATCTATTGGTCGATATGGCTCACGTTGCTGGTCTGGTTGCTGGCGGTGTTTATCCAAGCCCAGTACCATTCGCTGATGTGGTTACGACTACCACGCACAAAACTCTACGTGGCCCACGCTCAGGTATGATTTTGTCTCGTGATGAAGTGCTTGCTAAGAAGCTAAACTCTGCTGTATTCCCAGGCAACCAAGGTGGCCCATTGATGCATGTTATCGCTGCTAAAGCGGTTTGCTTCAAAGAAGCGTTAGAAGACAGCTTTTCTACTTATCAGCAGCAAGTAGTGAAAAACGCACAAGCGATGGCAAAAGTGGTTCAAGAGCGTGGCTATGAAGTCATCTCTGGCGGTACTGAAAACCATCTCATGCTGATCAGCCTCGTTAAGCAAGAAATGACGGGTAAAGAAGCGGACAAATGGCTTGGCGAAGCTCACATCACTGTGAACAAAAATGCTGTACCAAACGATCCAAAATCACCATTTGTAACTTCTGGTATTCGTATCGGTACACCAGCCATTACTACTCGCGGCTTCAACGAAGCGCAAGCGGGCGACTTGGCAGGTTGGATCTGTGACGTGCTAGACAGCCGTGGTGACGAAGCGGTTGCTACTGAAGTACGTGGTAAAGTAGAAGCAATCTGCAAAGAGTTGCCAGTTTACGAAAAAAACCAGTAAGCTGAACTCTGTACTGATTTAAACAGCGCTTATTAAGCGTTGGTTAAAAGAAAAACCGCTTAGCGTTTGCTAGGCGGTTTTTTTGTTATTACTCTCTCTAAATATTAGGGCAGTAAGCGCAAACTTGTGTTGGTATTGTTATTTAGCACTTTTAATTATGTTCAAATCTATTGTTTACACTAAGAGAAACGACCGACATTTTTGATATATATAGTGAGTTTGACTGTCAATTCCAAAGCGCTAAGTTGATGTTTAATTTAGAAAAACATAAAAATATTTTTGTTTATGTAAAAGTATTAGTATATAGTCGATATTGAGAATTTAGTAATAATACCGATACAAATTGCAATAAATAGTTACATTTTGTATCAGTATCGCTGTAAATGATTATATGAATATTATTTTCGCTAAAGGAATTTACATGAAAAGACAATATTTAGTCGCAACGATCCTATTACTTAGTACTACTCTTGCGCAAGCAGCAGAACAATCAGGTTTGGCAGCATTCGGTGCTGGCCTCGATGGCTTTATGGCCAATATTTTTGGCTGGTTCGTCGATCTTATTTTCTTTTCAGTACCTCTTGGAGATGTCAGCTTTCCACTCATCGTAGGTTGGTTATTAGTTGCAGCACTCATATTTACCTTCTACTTTGGATTTATCCAGTTTCGTCTTATAGGT
>NZ_JBQSVP010000072.1:0-15176 GCF_052376345.1 Psychrobacter sp. AOP5-GZ1-6
CATAAAAGTAGTCTAGCATAGTGCTTATCTACTACAGCCCCTTATTTAGAGTCGACTATATATCGAGATGATGATGTTATATTGTATTTGGGGCTATAGTCGAATCCACATGAGTCAGCTACATGACTATCAAGTTGCCTACACCTAACGTATTATAACTTCGATAACTATCTGTAGTGGTCAACTAATTTTAGACACCTGATATTAGGCCACTGAATGAGTTGTCTCTATTACAGCTTATTCGAATAACTTTTTGCTATCATAGCAGAATTAAAAAATATTATTTTTATCATAAAACCAACTCATAACTCGTACTGCGTCCTGATGCTACAGATTTTCGCATCATACCCTTCTCTATTAAATCATTGATATCTCGTAGTGCCGTGTCTATAGAGCATTTGGTCATAGTTGCCCATTTTTTAGTGGTAAGTTTGCCATAAAAATCAGTCAGCAAAGTATTTAACATTTTCACCTGCCTGTCATTCAAAGCATGCTGTCGATGCGTCTGCCAAAAGCCCGCCTTACTGATAATTTTATCTGTAGTTTCTTGAGCTACAATGAGGGATTGCTCTAGCGTTTGCAAAAACCACACCAACCAATCCGTGATATCTTTATCACCTTTTTGCGTACGCTCTAGTATTTTGTAGTAGTCATTACGCTGTTTAAGGATTTGCGCTGACATACTATAAAAGCGTTGGGCACTGTTATCGCTTTTTGCCAGCATTCGTTCTGTGAGTGCTCGTGTTAGTCGTCCATTTCCATCATCGAATGGATGCAAAGTCACAAACCATAAATGAGCAATACCTGCTTTTATGACCAAATCTATATCGTCTTGCACATTTGACGAAGTATTGAACCATAATAAAAATCTGTCTAATTCATCTGGCAACCTATCTGCACTGGGGGCAACAAAATGAATCTGCTCACGACCATACCCTCCTGACACTACTTGCATTGGCCCATGACTATCATCACGGATACTACCTGTTTGAATACGATAAAGCCCACTATATCCATCTGGAAATAATGCTCGATGCCATCCGAGTAAATCATCTAACAATAGCGGCTGTTGATAACGATAGGTAGCACTTAGCATCATCTCTACCACGGCATCGATCTCACGAGTAGTGGTTGGCATACTGGCATTATCCAGCCCTAAATGCCGCGCAACTGAGGAACGCACTTGATCGTTATTTAGAGACTCCCCTTCTATCTCAGAGGTTTTGACAATCTCTAAAGTCACAGCATCTAATTGCGCCTCAACATTTAACTCAAACCCTAGCGTGAGCAATTTTCCTAATAAACGACCTTGTAATATTCGCACCCGACTGACGAGTGGCAATAGCTTTTTGTCCGACCATTGCCATTCAGTCCAATTTGAGTGCTCATGAATATAAGTAGTATGCTTCATACGTTCCCCAGAGATATGCAGAGATTAGAACAGTAATCTCCTTATATTATGCAGAGAATAAGCAGTAGAAACAATACGTAGAAATTCAAAAACGACCATAGCAGACGTAATAAGAATAGATTCTCAACGAACAAACATAGTTTTTTTTGTTCTGAGAAGGGCTTGAGTAGAGGTAAAAACACTATAAAAATACAGTGCCCAAATACGAGTTAAATTTTACTTTATTATAATTTACATTGTGATTATTCAATCGTATAATATCTACAGGCCATAAAGGTCAATGAATGTAAGATATTATCATAATAAGCATTTTGGTCGAGCGACTTTGACATGGTAGAGGTTGCTATAACATAACTTGCGCAATCAGAGCCGACCCGATAAACGTACCCGTAAAGGTCAGTATCGCAACCACTGCAATCTTAAATCCAGATTTTTTGAATAAATCCACTTCCATTTGCGAGATAGCAAAACCAGCGTACGCAAGTACAGGTGTCAATAATTGCAACACACCCATCTTGGCTGTTTCTTCCAACACATAGTCATTAAACGGAAACTGCGGTAAAGAAATTAAGATAGCCACAATCGATATCCATGCGATAGCAGGCACATTAAACGGGACTAAGCGTTTCAATAGCATACCGACCACACAGCAGGTAAACAAAATAAGCATGGCAGGCAAACCATCAAGCGGATCGACACCCTGTCCTACCCAATTACTCAGTAGCAGTACCACGCATATCACCGCTAGCAAAATAAACGACTGTCCCATCGATAGTACGGCAGGCTCTTCCATCACCGCACCAAAATCTGTCTCGGTGGTCGCATCGGCATTGTTCTTTTTGAACTTACTAACCACCTTGTATAAAAACTCTGTAAAAGGTAGCGCAACGAATAAGCTAACAAACAATCCAGTGGCATAAGTGAGTAAGTTAGATGTCGCGGCAAATGCGGTAATGGTTTCAGCTTGATCAGGCACCGTTTCTGCTAGCGCTGCTGAACAGGCACCCATCATACTTCCACTACCAATACCGCAGGCCATTGCCAGTGCTCGCACATCCATCATGTCCATAGAGGCTATGATACCTGCCATCAATGAAAAATAAATCGCGCCAAACAACGTACCCATCACATAGACACCCATGACACCGATACCTTCGGGACTTTGGAGTCCATACTTATCAGCAATCAAAGCAACGTTAGGTTCGCGGGCCACCGAGTGCGTGGCACCGATAGCTTCTCGGCCCATACCAAAGACCAGTACCGCAACAGGTAATGCGATCAGTACAGTCGCTACGTTACCGAGCTCTTGTAATAATAAGGCTGGACCTGCAGCTATGATTTCTTCGATATTAGGACCGACACCCACGCCGAATTTTGCAATAAACGGCATGATACTTAATAAGATGGCATAGCTGGCAAACTTGGCACGTTTCTTAGTGATGACCGCCTTCATTGAAGGAATGACATTTGGGTTTAATAGAATTGCAAAAATAAAAGCATAAAGTAAAGGCAGCAATACCAGTATGCCTATGCCGATAGGGATTTTAATAATACCTATCCACTCCGCCAGTAGTGACACAGCGATCGCTAGTAAATGCAGCTTCCAGTCAAGTAGGTGCTTGGTCATCGTCGGCGACAGCACGCTATTATTACTCATATCAGTTCCTTTTAAGGTTTATGGTCAGTCCTACATTTGGTTCTACATAATGATGTTATTTTTTATTTAGGGCTTAAGTTGCCGCCGCAGTTTTTGGCAATTCAGACTCCACTAAAGAAATCCATACTTTAATACCTGTTTCGATCGCATCATCATTAAAATCATAAGACGCATTGTGCAAAGGTTTAGACGGCGTGCTACCATCCACCCCCAACCAAAAATACGCGCCTTTGATCACCTGACTCATGAATGAAAAGTCTTCGGAAGCCATTGATGGCTCTACCTCGGTATTCACTTTGTCAGCGCCTAGGGCTTTACTAGCCGCTTCTTTTATTTCAAGATAAGCCTGACTGTCGTTAGTAGTTACCGGATAGCGAATGTGATAATCCATCTCACCTGTCACGCCATATAGTGGTGGCAACGTCGTCACCATGTCTGTGAGCATGTCTTGTAGCGACTGACGAACATCCATATCAAAACTACGAACCGTACCTTTTAGAATAGCAATGTCAGGGATAACGTTGGTCGTATCACCACTGTTCATCTGCGTGACACTGATGACGCCCGACTGCAACGGCGATACACGGCGAGAGACAATAGACTGGATATTAGTGATTAATGCCGCACCCGCTGCAATGGGGTCAGCACCGAGATGCGGCATGGCAGCATGCGTACCTTTACCCGTTAGCGTAATCTCAAACGTATCAAAAGACGCCATCATCGGTCCATCATTCACAGCGATTTGACCCACAGGCAGACCTGGCCAGTTATGCAGCCCATAAATAGCATCCATCGGAAACTTGTCAAATAGACCATCATCAATCATAGCTTTGGCACCGCCTAAGACTTCTTCAGCAGGTTGAAACACAAAGTGAATAGTACCGCTAAAGTTTTTATTTTCACTCAGATGCTTTGCGGCACCAAGCAGCACTGAGGTATGGCCGTCATGACCGCAAGCGTGCATACAGTTTGCATGGGTAGATTTATGCTCAACGTCACTTTGTTCTTCGATGGGTAAGGCATCGATATCAGCTCGTATACCGATGGTAGGCCCTGTACCGTTTTTTAATGTACCGACAACGCCCGTTCCGCCCAATCCTTGGTGAACGTCAATCCCAAAAGACTCTAATTTATCAACGATAAATGACGAGGTTTTAAACTCCTTAAACCCTAGTTCTGGTTGGCTATGTATCTGTTTACGCCACTGTTTGACTTCATTTAATAATGATTCATGCACGGACATGTATATTCTCCTTTGAGTGTATTTAGCCATTAGTAATTATTTATGCTTATCTACAATCTAAGTATCTCGATAGTGCAAAGTCTAAACTAACGGTCTAATCTATTTATTTTTAACAAATAAATAAGCCACTAAAAGTGGCTTGTTGTGTATCACCCGATACAGATATGACATTTTAATTGTTAAGGAGCTGTATCTTAGCTTATCTGCACGTATTGAGAAACCTAACTGTTATCAGTTTAGCCATTTTTAACCCATTTAGATAATTATAGACCACATTAATGACGCGTCCTAAAATATCAAGCGATACTTGATGGCAGTCGTTACCTTTCTTTAAGTTTCATAAATATACGTAACATTGCAATCATTTATCATCTCTTCTATAGAAGATATGAAGCATCACTACAGTATTTTAATCCAACCGGAAATTATAATGAAAAAAACAGTCATCAGCCTAGGGCATGTCCTCAATTCAATCGATAGTTATCTAAATGGGTTAAAAATAGCTAAATCTTGCCAAACGGCGTCAAATAGCTGACTAATATCTCGATATTATCTGCGCTATTTTCCTTGTTTGACGGCAATTTATCTCATTTTTATCACCATTTTTAAAATGAGGACACGCCCTAATATTAGCCGCCTCTACTTGCGTTGTCATGACAGTACCAGCAAGTGCTGCTTTACATGACAGCTCACAGTATCAAATCCACAAGCAAAACAATACAAACGACTCTTCTAAGCAAAAAAATAAATCGACAAGCCAAGAGACGGTTAAGCAACAAGAGAAAGCTACCAATAGCACCAAAAACAATAACGCCACCAGAGACACTAAAAACACTCAGCAGGCCAATGATAAAAAGCAGACGGTAAAGACAAAAACAGACACATCAAAGAAATCAACAACGAACAAATCAACGATCAAAAACTCAACAGTACAGCAACCCTCTAGAGCAACCAAAGACACCGCTGACCACAATACAAAAGACACGCTATATAAGACCAACCGTCATTCTTAATCCAGTCAATCATGATTGATAGCGATATCATCTGTCATAAAGAGAGTTGATATCGCACACTATTATTTATGCAAAAGGGAGCATGATAATGAAGATAGAATTTACTCATAGCAATCATCAGCTATTACTAAGTGTCGTAGTATTCACATCAACCATGATACCCATGACTTCTACGCTGGCTATATTACCTATGAGCTCAGAAGTTTTTCAAATGGGGTCATCTGCACCTGTTTTTTCCAGTGGTACAACTTTAACGGTTAAAGAAGCGATATCTAAAGAAGAGCATCTCAAGATGCAGAATAAACAATTCTCAGCGTTTAGCAAAAAATCAAAATTTTCAACACTAATCAGAGAAAGCAAGCAGTTCAAGGATATTGAAAAACGTAGTTCCGATATTTTGCATAACTAACCGCTCATTTGTACTCATGAGCTAAATGGTTAGAACGTGTCTTAGATGTCTTTGAAATGAGGACAGGCCTTAGTCCATTTACGTTGAAAAAACTAAAACCTCGAATAAAGAGCTTATTCGTCGACCATTACTAGCGTAAAATACTAGTAGGTAACTCTTGGACCGCTTTGTTTGCCGCGTCAATGGCACCAGCAATATAACCAGGAAACGTCTCTGACCATTCACTTGCGCTACCTGTTAGACTGTCTTGCCACAGGCCTGTTTTTGGTTTGGTCGTTGGTGCTACCGTATGCTGACCTGAGCTACTCGCATCAGCAGTGGTCGCGGTAAATGCGTCTTGAGACCAGTCTTTGATATATTCAGCCGTTGGCTTACCTGCCTGCTCACCAAATAGACGTACCATCTGCGCGCGGCAATGCGCTTTTAGATCTATCTCTGAGACGCTTTGGCGTACATGAGCAGGAACACCAAAGAAGCCAAAAATAGCCCCGTCACCTGTTGCCAATGAGGCATCATGAATCTCAGTCAGCGGCCCTATCGCACTTCGTGCTGCCCCCGAGAGACCACTATCTCGCCAAAACGGTGAGTCATAAACAGCCATGTACTTGGCATGTGGTGCCATCCAAGTATCCGTCTCTTGCCACTCGATCGCTAAATCTTGCGGTAAAGCAGGTTCAAATACGATATTACTGGCTACTAACCGAGGTGGTAATGCTAGTAACACATGCTGCACTCGATGGGTGGTTGTTTGACCAGCATTGATATGTTCAGAGCCATACTCACATTCTATTTCTATATACTGATGATTTTCACTATGCTGACTATCTTCGCTATACTGATGACTTTCGCCATGCTTATCAGTCTTGGTTAAGCGCCTGACTATCTGTCCTGTGACGATACGCTTGGCATCTAAGCGAGCATATAGAGCATCCGTTAGAGCAGTCATACCACCCACCAGACGCATAGATGGTGGCGAGCTCTGATAGCCTTGCGTACGGATAGGCAACTCATTGGCACCACGTTCAACCATCATATCGCCTTCTTCGAACTGGACGAAACGTGGCAAACCTAATGCGTCAATAAGATTGCTCAACTGCGGCTGATACTCTGGCCAAAACCAAGACGGCCCCAGATCAAAGCCGTCATTTGATATATCATCATCGATATCCACACTTTTAGAACCAAAATCGACAGATGAGTTGGCAACAGCGATACGTCCGCCCAACCTATCACGCGCCTCTATCAGGATATAATCGAGGCCTTTTTGTTCTAATAAAAACGCTGCATATAGCCCGCTCAAACCACCGCCGATAATCGCAATAGGTATGTCTTGCATATCAGATCACTCCTGCTTCATTGAGATTATTCAGCCAATAACTTGGTCAGCAGCTCATCTATCTCAACTTTAAACTCTCTGTCTTCAATCTTATTGGCAGTAATTTTTGCATTCTGTAAACTCTGGATAGCGGCGTCTTTTTCACCCATCTCAACCTGTAACACCGCCATAGAAAAAGCAATCGATGACAGATGATCTTTCGAGTTAATCGCCTTTGCTTTTACGAGCGCTTTGTCATAAATAACCAATGCCTCATCCAAATCCTCTGTAAAGTCAGCCAGTGTTTCCCATTGCTCCGGATGGTCTTTATCTGTGTTTTCATTATCAGTACAAATGGCTTTTAGATCTGCATAAAAGCCATCAAATGCCGCTTGATTGCCGATACGATCCGCTTCTAACAGCTCTTCAGCTAAGGTATAAATGGCTTTATATATCTTGGTGTTAATCATGTCTTAAAACCTTTTATGAACTAGAATGTATAGGGGTTGGCTAAGATTATAACGTAGTTCTGGCGGCTCAGATGATTACTACAAAAAAAGGACACGATAATCGATATCGCATCCTGTCTATTCATAGCATGATAAGTCTGCTTGCTATTTTATAAAGCGTTTTTATAAAGCATTTTTTATAAAGCGTTAAAAACTCATAATTTTAGTCGTACCATCTACCATCAATGCGCCAATCTCAGCTGGATTAGCCGCACTCACGCCATCAATCAATGCTGACTGATCAAGGCCTTTACCTGGTAGATACAGTGCACAAACCTCAACCTTAGTATTGGTATTCTTCATTACCATTTGCATCAAACCTTGTGGGCTCATGTTTTTAGGTGGCTGTCCGGTTGTGACACTATCGGGTGCCACGCGCAGCGCCATATCACCTGCTGACCCACAAAGCAGAACGCGAGTAGTTGCGCCTTGTTGTGCTGATTGCATAGTAAGTACCATCGACATGAGCTGAACCTGTGCATTGTCCGACGTCACATTAATCAACACCGACGGTGCAGGCTCTTTAATCTTAGGATTGACTTTGCTTGTTTGAGACATCGCGTTGGTCGATGTACAGCCCACCATTATCAATGAGGCAGCACTTATCGCAAGCGTAGTGGCAATTATTCGTTTCATCATCATCTCCATTTATTATCATCATTAGAATCAGCGATACTTTATATTATATACTAAAATATATTAATAAAAAATATATTATTATGCCTGTCTAAATGATGACACGCTCTAGCTCTCGCCAGTGCAGCCACAAGCATGTATCTAATTCAAGCTGATGATAGTCTGGTTCCATATGACAGCATAATTGATAAAATGCTTTGTTATGGTCGTGCTCTTTAAAATGCGCCAACTCATGCACAACAATCATGCGCAAAAACTCAGGTGGTGCTTCTTGAAACAAGCTCGCCACCGTGATGCTATTGTGCGATTTTAGCTTACTACCCTGCACCCGAGATTGAGTGGTGTGCATACCCAGCGCATGTTTGAGAACTTTTAACTTGCTGCTATAGCTGACATTGGATAGCTGTCCCACTTTGCGCATATATTGGTTTTTTATCTCATTGATATATTGATAAAGCATTTTATCGCTTTGTATCTGGTGCTTAGTCGGATACTTTTTTTCTAGATACTCACCCAGCCTGTTCTCACTAATGAGTAGCGACGCCTGAGCTTGGATTTGCTCAGAATAGTGAGCAATGTACTTTAATGTGGCCACAAATTTATCCTTTGCTGATACGTTAGCACTGTCCTCTATAGATTTTACCCTATATCTACTCGCTGCCTATTTTATTATTCATAAATAAACCCCATAAGCTGCATTCAACTTATGGGGTCGTTTTTTACAATATTTTTACTTAGATATTCAGGACGTGTTAATAAATCAATTAACGCTCTAAATGTAGATACTGCAAATGACGCTCGTATTGATTTAAGATATCGACCAATACTTGTTCTTTAGAGTAACCCACTAAATCGTACTCTTGCGAGCCTTCGCTCAAAAACACCTCGGCACGATAATAGTACTCTGCATTCTTAGTTGAAGTGCTCAATGTGAAATTAGGACGCTCAGCTTTAATCAAGTTGACTTCATAAATAAAGTCATCTTCGTCGCCATGTCCAACTCGCAATTTTAGACCATCTATTTGAACATTACTTTCATCGACGCCTTGGTCTATATCTTGTCCAATATGTGCAGGATTACGGATATCCAAAGACGTTTTTAGACCGCCTGCGGCAAACTCTTTTTCAACTTCCGTCATGGCAGGTCTAACCACGTTTTGTAAAAACTGTTCCACTTGTGCATGTCTAGGGAAACTGACAATACGTTGCAAGCGCGCTTTCCAGCTCTTACCACTGTCCAGTACATTAGCCGTACCAATTGTACTAGCCTTACGTTTATTACCTTCTTCTTTTAATGATCTCCACATCGACACCATATAGAGCACCAAAATGAGCGAGAATGGCAAACCTGCAATCACAGATACTGACTGTAACGAGGCAAAGCCACCAGCAAATAATAGTCCTAAGGTGATAAAACCTGTAGCTGCAGCCCAAAACAAGCGCAACCAAACTGGAGCATCTGTATCATTGGTCATGCCTCTTGAGCTCAAGTTCGCTAATACTAACGCGCCTGAATCCGCTGAGGTCACAAAAAAGATAAGCCCGATAATCACACCAGCGAATGATAAAACATCGCTATAAGGAAAATGCTCAAACAAGGCAAACATGCCCATCGCTGCATCATTAACCGCGATTTCACCCAGCTCAGTGGCGCCATTAGCGACCAAATCTATCGCTGAGTTACCGAAGATAGAGAACCAAGCAAAGATAAAGCCAAGCGGAATAAACATCACGCCAAAGACAAACTCACGCAAGGTACGACCACGACTAATACGTGCGATAAACAGGCCTACAAACGGCGCCCAAGCAACCCACCACGCCCAGAAAAATATCGTCCAACCTGATTTCCAGTCAGCACCAGCTTGACCATCATAAGCATAAACATCAAAAGTTTTAAAAATGATGGTTTGGAAATACTGTCCGATATTTTGGGTAAAGGTATTCAGTAGATAAACCGTGTTACCCATTACTAATATCGCAATCAATAGCAATATCGACGATAGCATATTGAATTCAGAGAGACGGCGTACGCCTTTTTCTACACCTGTCATCGCAGAGACAGCTGCTGCCGCGACAACACCTACGATAATAATCGTCTGAACTGTTTTGCTCGATTCGATACCGAAGACATGAGTCAATCCTGCATTGGCCTGTAATACCCCAATGCCCAAGCTGGTGGCGATACCCATCAAAGTACAAACCACACCAAAGGTATCGATACTATCACCCAGCCAGCCTTTGATTAAACGCTCACCAAAGACAGGTGTCAACGGCGAACGTAGCGCCAGTGGCATGTTTTTACGATAAGCGAAGTACGCCAACGCCATACCGATTAGCGCATAAATCCCCCAGCCATGTAACCCCCAATGTAAGAAGGTCTGCGCGAGTGCTTCGCGCATGGCCTCTGCACTAGCAGGCTCTAAACCAGTATGCGGTGTCAAATAGTGCATCAACGGCTCAGAGGCACCAAAGAACAATAAATCAATACCGATACCAGCCGAGAATAGCATGGCGGCCCATGCTAAAAAAGGAAACTGGGCTTTTTCATGGTCTTGCCCAAGCTTGATATCGCCGTACTTGGAGAAACCAACAAATAGCGCAAATATGCTATAAGCGGCAACCACCAACATGTAATACCAGCCAAAATTCTCTGATACCCATGCCATACTCGAACTTAACAATGTCTCACTATAAGTTGGAAACGCAATCGTCCAAATTATCAATAAAATAGAAATAATAGCCGAGCCTAAAAAGACAGTTTTATTTAGACTCAAAGGTTTTGTCGCATCTTCTGATGGCGAGCTGTACATAAAAGACCTCTATAGGTAATTAAACAGGGTCTGATATTGCTTTGTCCGTCATAACCTTATGAATTATAGTCATGCAAAATATAAATAACCGCATGACGCACAAAGCAGTACCAATAAATGAAATTTGCTAAATCAGTAATATAAGAAATAGCAAGACAAACGATAAATAGATGTAGCCATAACAGCACTCATCTTCTTAACTTTAACGCTGATAAAAAAGACCTTCACTGTGAAAGGTCTTTCTATTGAAATAGTATTATATTATTCATTGTCCAATAGCTAATATCATTGTTTAGACAGTAGAACTATAAGCGCGCATTGGTTCCGATCTGAGCGGTGCACCATTGGCCGTAAAATAATCTGCCGTCGAACGTGGTAGCTGTACGCCGCGCATTTTATCAGCGATTTTTTCTGCCAACATAATAGTCGTTGCGTTTAGATTCCCACTGATGATGTTCGGCATGATAGACGCATCAACGACACGCAAACCGTCGATACCATGTACCAGTCCTTCTCCATTGACGACTGAATCATTGCCTTCACCCATCGCGCAAGTACAAGAGGGATGATAAGCTGTCTCGCTGTGATTACGGACATACTCGTCTAACTGCGCATCGGTCACTAGATCATCGGTTGGTGCGATCGATCGACCACGATAAGGATCCAGTGCTGGCTGATGCATAATCTCACGAGTGATACGCATGGCAGCACGGAACTCTTGCCAGTCTTGATCGTGAGACATATAGTTAAACAAGATACTCGGATGAGCACTTGGATCTTTTGAGGTCAGTTTGACACGGCCACGACTTGGCGAGCGTAATGAGCCCACGTGCGCTTGGAAGCTATGAGACTTCACCGCACTGCGGCCATCGTAGCGTACCGCTAATGGCAAGAAGTGATACTGAATATTCGGATGGGTAAACTTCTCATCGGTACGAATAAAACCGCCACCTTCGAACTGATTTGACGCACCCAGTCCAGTACCATTGAATAACCACTCCGCACCGATGGCAGGTTTGTTCCACCATTTATTGGCCGGCGCAATCGACACAGGTAGTTTACACTCATACTGCATATACAGCTCTAAATGATCTTGTAGATTATTACCAACCCCTGGTAAATCAAAAATCTCATTAACACCCACGTCTTTTAGCCATTGACCAGGACCAATACCAGAACGCTGCAACAGCTGCGGTGAGGCAATGGCACCCGAGGAGACAATCACCTCACGAGAAGCATGAAAGTTTTTGGTTTGACCTTGATGCTCTACTTTGACACCAATAGCACGCTTACCATCAAACAAAATCACATCGGTCAGCGCGCCAGTCAAAATCGTAATATTACTACGCGCTTTGGCACGGTCGAGATACCCACGTGCCGTTGACGCGCGGCGACCATCAGGCGTCACAAAACGATCCATTGGGCCAAAGCCTTCTTGCTGATAGCCATTTAAGTCTTCAGTACGCGGATAGCCAGCTTGCACACCTGCCTCAATCATTGCTTGAAACAGTGGGTTGACCCCTGGCTTAGAAGTAGTCATCTCAACGGGACCACCCACACCATGATAGTCATTCTCGCCAACATCACGATTCTCTGATTTTTTAAAATAAGGCAAGCAGTCCAAATAGCTCCAGTCCTCTAAGCCCTGTATTTTAGACCAGTCATCAAAATCCAAGGCATTACCGCGGATATAGCACATACCATTGATCAATGACGAGCCGCCAAGCCCTTTACCGCGACCACAGTCCATGACGCGGTTATTCATATAAGGTTCAGGATCGGTTTTATAACCCCAGTTATAGGTCGTTCCTTGCAATGGCATCGCAAGTGCCGCTGGCATCTGCGTGCGAAAGTCTAAGCGATAATCTGGGCGGCCGGCTTCTAACAGCAACACCTTAATGTTGGCATCTTCAGTCAAACGAGTGGCCAGCACATTTCCTGCTGAGCCTGCGCCGACGATGATGTAGTCATATTCAGGTGTGGTTGTTGTCATAAAACGCTCCATAATATTTAAGATAAATCGTTTACTATCAGTAACCTTTGAGTAAAAAGGCAAATAAGCCCTGTTAAACCAAGCTTACTGATTAAAAAACGGATCAAGAACTTTCTCAATACAAGTGATTAAAATACAGATTCAAACTTACCCAGCTCTACTTGGATAGACTTAGTCTGTGTATAGTGCTCAAGGGCTTCGATGCCGTTCTCACGGCCAACACCTGAATGCTTATAGCCACCGACTGGCATTTGTGCTGCTGACTCACCCCATGTATTCAACCAGCAGATACCCGCTTCGATCTGAGCGATGACTCGATGCGCTCGAGTCAAATCAGCAGTTACCACTCCAGCGGCCAAACCGTAATCGGTATCATTGGCACGGCGAATGACTTCTTCTTCGGTTTCATAAGTCAATATCGACATCACTGGACCAAAGATTTCCTCACGCACGATGGTCATCTCATCGGTACAGTCAGTGAATACTGTCGGAGCAACGAATGCACCATTTGCAAGCGAATCTGTCGTTACACGCTCACCGCCCGTTAGGACGCGTGCGCCACTGGCTTTACCTTGCTCGATATAACCAAGCACTCTTTCCATATGCGGGAAGCTAACGAGCGGGCCCATGTTGATGCTTTCGTCGATAGGATCACCGAGCTTAATACGCTCAACACGCGTTGCAATGGCTTGCTCAAACTGAGCTTGCATCGCCTTAGGAACGAACACGCGCGTACCATTGGTACATACTTGACCACTACTATAGAAGTTCGCCATCATCGCGATGTCAGCAGCCGTATCGATATCAGCATCGTCAAATATGATTAATGGTGACTTACCACCGAGCTCTAGTGTTACGTCTTTGAGAGACGATGCGGCTGCACTCGACATAACTTTTTTGCCAGTTGGTACGCCACCTGTAAATGATACTTTGGCGATATCAGGATGCTGAGTTAATGCTTCACCCACTTTATAGTTGCCTTGCACAACGTTGAATACACCGTCTGGCAATCCTGCTTCTGTAAATATTTCGGCCAGTTTCAACGCGGTTAATGGCGTTACTTCTGATGGTTTGAATATCATTGCGTTACCAACAGCCAGTGCTGGTGCTGCCTTCCACATCGCGATTTGAATAGGATAGTTCCACGCACCAATACCAGCGACCACACCCAGCGGCTCACGGCGAGTATAGACAAAACTGCTATCACGTAGTGGAATCTGACGACCTTCAATCATTGGTGCCAAACCTGCATAATACTCAACGACATCGGCACCAGTGACGATATCTACATACTTAGTTTCAGAGTACGCTTTGCCTGTGTCTTGCGTTTCTAGCAGTGCCAATACATCGTTGCGTTCACGCAATATAGCGACTGCATTTAACAGCACACGGCCACGCTCAACCGATGTCATCGCTGCCCAAACTTTCTGACCTTTTTGCGCAGCTTTAACAGCCTCATCGAGTTGCTCATTGGTCGTTTGCTGAACGGTCGCCAGTAACTCACCCGTCGCTGGATTGATATCTTCAAAAGTAGACAAGGCGTCATCAACAGCCAGATAACGACCATTGATATAAGCGGTTTGTACTTGTTCTAAATTGATAATATCTGTTAATTTATTTTTTGTGTTTGTCGCTGTCATGGGATACTCCTTCTGACGACTGGTAAGGTGCTATAAAGAACACTCTTATTAAGTCATATCGTCATGGTTTCAGTTTTAAACATAGAGTTTATGTTTACGTCTTTTCTTTGCATACCTTGCTAAGGTCATTTCTTTAATGAAGTGCTTGAAGATCAGGTTTCATGACCTCTCAAGTTGCGTCATTTTTATTAAACGCTCACGTAAGGATTTTTTATCCGAGATATTAATCCCCGAAAAGTCAGAGAGCCAAATACCATCAGCGACCAAACGCGCCATGCATAGTGTTTCGCCACCATCAGTCTTTTCATGCTTTTTTAACTGCTCATTTGACCACTTAGCCCACCGTTCACGCAGCTCACTATCACCCAGCATCAACACGTATAACGTCGCTTGGCTATCGAATTCTTCTTGAGATTTTTCGCCCAGACTGATAGTGGCATCGATATAAGCACGAGTAAAAGAGCCGTAACGCACTGGATCTTTAGCCATTGCGTTATCTACCTCTGCCTCAAACTTTGCCATCGCATCATAAAAAACTTC
>NZ_JBQSVP010000073.1:0-15090 GCF_052376345.1 Psychrobacter sp. AOP5-GZ1-6
TAACCTCGGTATCAGCCAGTGCTGGTGTACATAAGCTTAAACTAGCAAGCGTAAAGAAGGTAAGGGAGCTAAGGTTCACTGGTTTAATCATAGATGGCTTCAGTTGTTTTAGGTAGCTAAAAAGGGTAAACAAAAGTATTATGCCATAGGTCGTTAACTATATAAATGTAGAGCTATCATTATATGAAATATTTAATCATTTTAAGCTTGTTTTTGACAATCATGCCTTCTGCACATGCTGTAGTGTCTACTGATGTTAGACAAGCCGTTGAAAAAATTATGAGTGTTTATTATAGTTCAAGCTATGACAAGTTGCATGGTTGCACCTTATATAATGACGGATCAGAAACCTATTGCCTTGCTCCTAAACACTATGAAGTCAAAGACATCGAGGGAGTAGATACTTTATATATTTTGGTTTCTGGTGATACAGTTGAAGATGGTGCACGAGTGACACCAGGACTTGGCGGTTTATTCATACTTTATAAATTAGGTAGTTCTTGGGTAGTATCTGCAAGCGAGCCTTACATAAGAAACGATGGAGCAGGTCGAAGTCAGTTGGTAAGTTTTGATTTGAGAGAAGTGGGTGACGATAGGTACGGTTGGGTAGGTAAGTTTTGTGGCTCTGGTGCAGGTGGTCAAACCAATTGTTCTTGGAGTATGTACACTGCTATGACAAGTGGTAAAATCGAAGAAGTGGCAAGATTGGATTTAGATTATTCATATGAGCTTATGAGTAAACCATCATATGGCGAAGCTGAAAGCGATGTTAGTATCAATACAGTTGGGGCTATGACTGGTGGCTTTTATCCCTTACAAGTTACTGTCGATTACGAGCACGGTCTTTATGATAAAAACTACGATCCAATACCCTCTAGCCTTGATAAAGGGACAGATAGCTTTGTAATAGAGTTCAACGAGCAGACACAGACGTTTAATTTGCCAGATGATAAAAGTTGAACTTAATGAACCTTATGTATTTATCAAATTGTAAGTAAAGTAGACCATAGATGAACTTTATTTTATATAGATACAATCAGTACTTAAGTCTAAAATATCTTCAAAAAAAGTAGAGTCGATCCGCTTTTCTAATCCGATCTTGAAAGTACCATGTGAGGAATAGCATATATCAAAATGATTTAATGGATGTTTCTTACCCGTTTCATGTTTTTCGTCATAATCATATCTAATGTATGAAGGCTCAAACTGGAATATCGTTTCTAGTATAGCGATACCCAAATCTATATCAATATCTAAATCAGATGAATCTACCTTATTCCAACCAATATAAAATTCAGTTAATGAGAGGCTTCTAATAAAATTATCATCTTGTAAAATGGCTAAAGCACTAGAAATTGCATAACTATCCAAATTATTGCCATTCAAAGTTCTTATAACAACTACCTTTTCATCTTGAATAGATACTAAGAAAGGATAAGCAACACTGAAAAACTTATCTCTACTATAGAAAAAAAGTCTCATTGACTTGTCAAACTTTAGCTTTAAAGTGGGTTTGCAAGGCACTGCTTTTTTTGTATTGATAAGTATATATCGAGATGATAATAAAACTACGCGAGCATAATCAATTTTATTCCTAATAGGTCTAAAAAGACTGTTCTCTTGAGAGTCATTAAGTGATAATTCTACTGTTTTCATAGCTAACCTATACAACGAACTCTTTATTATTATTTACAAATTTTATAAGTACGGTTTTATCAGATTCAGTTAGCCCTGTATTTTTTACCATATCTAAAAATTTATTACGATATTTTATTTCTATAGATAATTCATCAAATATCTCCATCATAATGTCATAGTGTGACTTTCGCTGCTTGATATAGTTAAATCTTGTTTGAATACTGATTTTTTCATCATTAGTAGGCTCATGAATCAACATTTCTTTATGATCAATTATGTACTGAAGACCTTCTGTCATTTTATCTGTTAAACCAGACCTTTCACCATGTTGAACTAGAAAGTAAGATTTAATGAATGAGCGAGTAAGCATTGTGTATAATGAGTTTCGATAACTATAGCTATCTGATATTCTATTTGTAATACAAATAACAAAAGGGAATTCCAATCCTTTAACGTTGTTTCTATTACTAATCAATACTTTGCCATCTGCTTTTTCTTTGGATTCATATGCTTTATTAACTTCCCATTTAAAGTTATTCTGTATTTCAAACTCTAAGATGTCAGCATTATCATATATGTTTCTTGAGTTATCTAAGAATATAATCCCGATATCGTCGGGTTTCACAGTTTCATTTTCACTAATTATTTCAGAAATTATATCTATTACTTTGTTAGATATAGAGTTTTTAGACTCTACAATTCTAATGCTTTCAAAGTCATCATCTAAGTCTTCAAACCGCTTTAGTGGCTCTCTACTTAAGAAATAGTTTAAACCTTCTATTCGAACATTATAACCACAGTCCCTCCATTCTTTTTCTTCAAGCCATCTAAGCTTATTTTTTTCAAAAAGCCCCATGCCCAAAGCATGTGCAAACATTAACGTTCTAGAATCAGTACGATAACATTTACTTAATAAAAAATCCGGTTCAATTGAACTTGTAATATTTTCATCAAAAATACTTTGAAAAACATCACCAGCAATATATAGGTTTTTTGCAGTAGCCAAATCACAAAGCCTGAAAAATTCATCATCAAAATCTTGGCTTTCGTCAATAAACATATAAGTAAAGGCAGGTATTATTTCGTCACCATATTTTTCTCTGATATCCTCTATAGCTATTTTACATGCTCTATCAAAGGACATTGCATTTGAAAAACTATTGAAAGGAATTTGATAGTGATTACAGATATAACTATACACTCCAGAATCTCTATCCTTACCTGAACCCCAAGAGTGTACGCACCATAATCTAGATTTCCATTCGATCTGTTGTTCAACTTTCATAAAGTTAAAGAACTCAGGAATCCTTCTTCTTATAGTATGGGCAAGAATTTTATTATGACAAGTGAATATTATTTTTGCATCAGGTTCTTTAATGTATAAATCTTTTAACTTATGCAAGAGCAACTCTGTTTTTCCTGTCCCTGAAAGACCTTGAATCTTTATATTTTTCTTCTCAGGATTTTTATATATAAACCGTGTTTGGTCACTATCAAATAACTGGATCTTCTGTTTTACTTTGTCGAGTAAGTTGGTAGGGACATTGTCTTTAACCCTATTTATATCGTTAATACTACCAATAAAAAGTGAAATCATAAGATCTACTTTTTTTGATTCTAAATCATCACTTAACTCGATATTTTGTAAAAGCGTAGGAATATCTTTAATTTTGGTTATTGATAGCTCTGTTTCTAGTAAACTTCCTCTCCAATGTCTTGACCTACCTATGACGCTCTTATACTGATATTTGTCAGATATAGAACTCAAGTCCTCAATGACATCTTCTACAAAATCATCATACAAGTCATTATTTTCATGATCACAGTTAATGATAGTAATTTTTTTCTTCGAAGAAAGAAGTATTAGGGCGTTATTGTACGAGTACGAATACTTATTATCAGTTAATGGTCTATCTAAGATATAAATTAGCGTTTTGTTACTACTTGCATAAGACTCTATAGAATCTATGAAGCTAGCATTACTAGAGTTTTTTTCTGCGCCTAAAAAAAAGTAGTCACTCATAACTTATATTCCTGAATAATATATTGACATAATAACTTAATAATCTTTAATGCGCCTCATCCCAGTTCTGACCACTATCAGTCTCAACCAGTAACGGTACTGCAAAGTCTACATTCCAACCTTTTTCGACAGCGGTTGTCTTTAATACATCTTGCATCGCATCGGTAATCAGTTGGCTTATCTCATCGACTTTATTCGCATCGACTTCAAACACCAATTCATCATGGACTTGTAGCAGCATTTTGGCTTGCTCTTTTGGCAGTACTTGATCGACGGCAATCATAGCCAGCTTAATCAAATCTGCCGCTGAGCCTTGAAGTGGCGCATTAATCGCAGCACGTTCTGCACCTTGTTTGACCATACGGTTACTGTGCGTGATATCAGGCGTATAGAGTTTGCGGCCCAATATGGTCTCGACATAGCCCTGCTCATGAGCGCTGGCACGGGTATTAATCATATAGTCTTTCACACCTGGGTAGCGCTCAAAGTACATGTCGATATAGTCTTGCGCTTCATTACGGCTCATCTGTAGCTGCTTGGCAAGTCCAAACGCGCTCATACCGTATAGCAGCCCAAAGTTAATGGCTTTGGCATTGCGGCGCTCGGTTGGGGTGACGTCTGCGACCTCTTTGCCAAGTACTTCAGCAGCAGTCGCCGCATGAATATCGAGACCTTCGTTAAAGGCGTGGGTTAAGTTTTTATCACCTGAGAAATGCGCCATGAGGCGCAGCTCGATTTGTGAATAATCGGCTGCGAGAATCACGCGACCCTCTGGTGCGATAAAGGCTTGACGAATCAGTCGACCAGTCGCGGTACGAATCGGGATATTTTGCAAGTTAGGATCAGTTGATGACAAACGACCAGTGCTGGTCAGTGCTTGATGGTAGCTGGTGTGCACTCGGTCCGTCTCAGCATCTGCGACATTATCCAATGCATCAGTATAAGTGCTCTTAAGCTTAGATAGACCGCGATATTCCAACGTAATATCTACCAATGGATGGTCGATTTTTGATAGGACCGCTTCACCAGTCGAGTATTGACCTGATTTGGTTTTTTTGCCACCAGCAACGCCGAGTTTTTCAAACAGCATTTCGCCTAGTTGCTTTGGTGAGCCAAGATTGAACTCTTCACCAGCGATTTCATACGCACGTTTTTCAAGCGCGATGATCTCTTCATCAAAGCGTTTTGATAACTCGTTTAGAAACGAACGTTTGATAAGAATGCCATTCGCTTCCATTTGGCATAGTATTTCAGCGGTAGGAACCTCTAACTCATGGAGTAGCTTGGTGTTATTGGCATCGTTCGCCAGCTCAACGCTGAATACATCAAACAACTGATAGGTAATGTCGGCATCTTCACAGGCATAGTCGCTAGCAATATCAATAGCGACTTGATCAAAGGTGACTTGTTTCGCACCTTTACCAGCGACGTCTTCATAGCTGATGGTTTGCGTTTGCAGGTAATGCCGTGCCAAGTCATCCATACCGTGACGAGTGGCGGCAGCATTGATCACGTAGCTGGCAAGCATGGTATCCATAGCCCAATTATTAGGCTGCTCATGAATAGCACCGATCAGATCAATATCGTAATGACTAAGAACGTGAGCATCGTATTTTAGATGCTGACCGATTTTGCCGATTTTTGAATTTTCTAAAATAGGTTTTAGGCGTGTCAACACCGTATCGCGATCGAGCTGTTTGGCCGTCAGCTCATCACCTTCTAGACTGTGCGTTAGCGGAATGTAATACGCTTCATGTGCTTGCGTAGCAAAGGATAGACCGACGATTTCGGCTTGACGCCAATTGATGCTAGTGGTTTCGGTATCAATGACGAAATGCGGTGCTGCTTCTAATGATTTAATCAAACTATCAAGCGCAGGCTCATCCAGTACAGTGTGCCACGCTCTATCAGGGTTGTGACCGTCTTTTATATTATCAATCTGATTTGACTGTAGCGACTTGGCGACTTGCGCTTGTGATTCGGCATTGGCTTGACTGTCAGCGACACTTTGTGAGCCGTTTGCATTGGCAGGATGATTTGGGTGGTCGAGCGACGCCAGCTCGTTTCTAAACTCAAGCTCATTATACAACTCGCGTAATTCGTCTATATGAGCACAAGGATCGGTATTGATTTTTAGATCGTTCCAGTCTTGACCGATACCTAAGTCTGTGACGATGGTGGCCAGTTTTCGATTAAAGGGGATATCGTCGGCGTGTTCAATCAGACCTTTGGCACCGCGCCCTTTGATAAAGCCAATATGCTTTAACATGTTACTGATATCACCGTACTCAACGAGTAAGTCTTTTGCGGTTTTCTTACCGATACCCGGTACGCCCTTAATACCGTCTGAGGCATCGCCCATTAGGGTCAAAAAATCAATCATTTGGTTTGGATTGATACCGAATTTGTCGATGACTGCTTGGGTGTCGGTAATTTTACCTGTAAAACTGTCTTCTAATATTACGCAGTCATTCACCAGCTGCATCATGTCTTTATCACCAGTTGAGATGACGACATGATGACCTTCGGCGACGGCACGGTGGGCAAGTGTACCGATGATATCATCGGCCTCTGCGCCTTCGATACGTAGTAGCGGAAGACCTAACGCTGTGACTAAACGATGAATATAAGGAATCTGCTCTACCAGCTCTACGTCGATGGGCGGGCGAGCGGCCTTATAATCAGCAGACATATGATGACGAAAAGTCGGTGACTTGGTATCGAAGCAGACCGCCATATGGGTAGGGTGATAACGGCGCATCAGCTTGAGCAGCGCATTGAGTGTGCCACGAACGGCATTGGTGATCAGACCCTGTGAGTTTTGCATGGTTTTGGGTAGCGCATGATAGGTGCGAAACAGATAATAAGAGCCATCAACCAAGATAAAAGGTGGTTGGTTTTTATCGACATGACTGGTATCCATCGTCGCGACATTAGGCATATCATCAAAGTTTGGCAGTGCTTCAGGATCAAGCGCTTGGTGTGAATTGTGCTTGTTATCGTTATCGTCAGTATGGTTAGGCGTATGGTCAGTCATAAGGGTCACTTATCAGCTATTAGATAAAAATATAGGCTTATTATAACGATAAAATCAGCGTGTGCCGAACTGCTTAACCGTTACGAGATATTCAATATGTTTTATTAGAGTAGCTGATTAGGGCGTGTTGAACATTCAAATGTGGTGCTGGCAGTGACTATTTTTTAGACAATATGCAGTGAAATTTTTGATACCTAGTCATTCTAGGTTAAACAATTTCGCCATGTATTGGCAAAAAAGAGTACTGCCCTCCACTCGAGCATAGCTCTCGCCTTGCAAACGGGCAAAGCAGTGCTTTGCTGGATCCGTTCTCAAGGCTGATGCTAAAATGCTTCCAAACATTTTTGCAAACGTTGTTACAAGCCTAGTTAAGGTCTCGACATTATCGTCGGCTTGCGCCTAGTTTGGTGCAATTTTAGCGATCAGCAGCCCTAATGTTTGAATGTTCAACACGCCCTAATGGCACATAAAAAAAGAACCCAGCGTTAACTGAGTTCTTTATTCTTTTAGCTGACTTGATAATCAAGCTGCTTAAGCGCTGCGCTTGTATTATTTTACTTCTGACGTCACTTCGACATCGATGTTGCCACGCGTGGCTTTTGAATATGGGCAGATTTGATGCGCTTTTTCGACCAGTTGCTGAAACTCATCAGCAGACAGCTCTGTGTTTTCGCCAATGACATGGATTTTAGCGGCTAGCTTATAGTCGTGTCCTTCGCCTTGTAGCAAATCGACTTCTATCCGAGTGGTTGAATCAAACTTTGCTTTTTCCATTTGCTTGACAGCGCCAAGTGCCCCGTCAAAGCAAGCGCTATAACCAATCGCAAACATCTGCTCTGGGTTATTGCCTTCTTTTCCAGAGCCTGGTGGTACCATGTTGATGCTAAGATCGCTGTCGCTCAAGCTGGCTGAACCTGCACGGCCGCCAGTCACACTTGCTTTGGTAGAGTATAAAGTTTTCATAAGATATCCTTTTTTGTTATCAGTTTTTATGATTAAACGGTAAGTTTTAGATTGTCATTTAGCGTAACAAACCGTTGTCCCGACTATGTACGAGTCGTAAGTAAGTATATTAGGCCAGTTGCAAGTATATACTGTGAATTTGTAATTTTGATGACTATTGTTTTTGACGACTATCGTTAAAGAACTCTAAAACTAATATTGATTGAATTTAGGACATGCTCTGTTAGTCATCTTATATTCAAGATGTATTGGGTAGAAAACAATTCAGCGTTCTCGCTGCTTTGGGTATGGTAATCAAGTTCTTGGTTATACAAATTAAAATTTGGTTATTAGACGGCGGTTTTTGTGCGCTAATTCTGCATCATGATGCTAAATCCGCTACAATATGCCCATTATTTATTCTATGTATTTAGATTACTGTCTAAAAGACAGCCTTTTTGAAGTTAAGGTTGAAGCCAAAAATTATGAGCGTAGATCCAAAGAAACTAAACAAAGAAGTTGCCAAACGTCGCACCTTTGCCATTATCTCGCATCCCGATGCTGGTAAGACCACAATGACTGAGAAGTTGTTGTTGTGGGGGCAAGCTATTCAGATAGTGGGTGAAGTTAAAGGTCGCAAGACGGATCGTCATGCCACATCAGACTGGATGAGCATGGAACAAGAGCGTGGTATCTCGATCACTACCTCTGTCATGCAGTTTCCCTATAAAGACCATGTGGTCAACTTACTGGACACACCAGGTCACGCCGACTTTAGTGAAGATACCTATCGTACCTTGACCGCTGTAGATAGTGCGCTGATGATGGTGGATGGTGCTAAAGGTGTCGAAGAACGAACCATCAAATTGATGGAAGTTTGCCGTATGCGTGACACGCCAATCATCTCATTTGTCAATAAGCTTGATCGCCAGATTCGTGAGCCTCTTGAGCTACTGAGTGAGATTGAAGCAGTACTAAAAATCAAATGTATACCAGTGACATGGCCTATCGGTATGGGTCAAGATTTTGTTGGTGTCTATCATTTGACCGAAAACAAAACTTACTTTTATGAAAAAGGTAATGGCGGCAAGACGACCATTTCTGAGGTCCGCGAAGGCTATGATTATCCAGATATTCGTGAGCGTTTGGGTAAGCTGATGTTTGATGCTTTTGAGGAATCACTTGAGCTGGTACAAATGGCGCTAGAAGAATTCAGCGTAGACGAGTTTTTAGCGGGCGAGATGACGCCAGTGTTGTTTGGTACCGCATTGGGTAACTTTGGCGTCAACATGGTACTGGATACCTTAGTCAAATACTCACCGCCGCCAAAAGCGCATCCAACCAATGAGCGTGAAGTGGCAGCGACTGAGACGGATTTTAGTGGTTTTGTCTTTAAAATTCAGGCCAATATGGATCCGCGTCACCGTGACCGTATTGCTTTCTTACGAGTCTGCTCAGGCAAGTATGAAAAAGGCATGAAAATGAAGCATGTACGCTTGGGTAAAGACGTACGTATTGCCGATGCCTTGACCTTTTTGGCCGGAGACCGCGAAGCATTAGAAGAAGCGTATCCGGGTGATATCATTGGTCTGCATAACCACGGAACCATCTCAATCGGTGACAGTTTCACCGAAGGCGAAGCGCTGAATTTCACTGGTATTCCACATTTTGCGCCTGAGTTGTTCCGCCGTGTCGTTCTAAAAGATCCGCTTAAGTCCAAGGCTTTACAAAAAGGTCTGCAGCAGCTAAGTGAAGAGGGTGCAACACAGGTCTTTATGCCGCAGATTAATAACGATTTAGTTTTAGGTGCGGTTGGTGTGCTACAGTTTGAGGTGGTCGCGCATCGTCTCAAAGAAGAGTACAAAGTACAATGTGTCTTTGAGCCGGTATCTATTGCAACAGTACGCTGGATTCACTGTGACGATGAAGTGGCACTAGCGAAGTTTAAGAAAAAAGCCCATGACCAACTATCATTAGATGGTGGTGGTTATTTGACGTATCTTGCGCCATCACGAGTCAACTTGCAGCTGATGCAAGATCGCTACCCAGAAATCACATTTAGCAGTACTCGTGAGCACTAATTGCGTGAGCGTTAGTTTGTAGCGTAGATGTGGCTGATTTCGTTGCATTACCATTTGGTGAGTAGGCAGTCTTTAGCGAATAAACAAACAAAAGGACACGCTTGCCGTGTCCTTTTGTTTGTTTGTGCTTAGCGCCTTAATATAGGATTATTGCTAGCAAAAACAAAACAGTGTTTCAACACGAGAGGGCACAGGTTACGGTACACTAGTATAGTTGAAACATTCTAAAATGAATACAGGGCTGCCGACTGCAGATGATAATCTCGTTTATTTAGTGAGGATGAAATAGTAGCGGTTTAGTCGTTCACTGACTATTTTTACCATGAAGATAGGCCCTAATCATTATCAAGCACACTTTAAAAAATTACAGTTTATGACACAGGATAAGTAAGTATGAACACTCAAGCTCAGTCAATAACGTTATTTTGTGGCAAAAGAGCAGCACACCTTCATACCAAACCTCGCACGATATGGTCATTGAGTATGGTATTGCTCTTGAGTGCCGCGAGCTTGACTGCCAATGCTGACTCCAGAGTTAATAATAGCAATGAAACAACCTATCAAAATAGCTTAATCAATAATAATGATTATTTGCATTATAGCTTGCCAGATGCCTTAAAAACGCAGTGCATCGAGCACAATAACTGCCCAAAAATTGAGATTGAATATCTCAAAACCAATCAACAATGGATCAACAGTATTGTTAATACGCGTATCAACACTTTGATTGTAAACAATGGTGTCAGTGAGTCAGGTCCTGTAGCCACCACTGTCAGTAAACAAGCAGTAACACAAGCACTGACGGATTTTGCTACTGCGCAGTTTACGGATTTACCAGTAGATAGCTCTCTCGCTTATCAGCTAATGGTGACTCCTACTTATCTGGGGCACATTGGTAAGTTTGAGCTGTTCGAGATCAGTACTTATGTTTATACCGGTGGTGCACATGGAATGCCGTATAGCGAATACCTGATGTTTGATAGCAGTACCCAAAAGCAAGTTACCTTAGATGATATGGTGCCTGAGCCTAAAAAGTCGCGCTTTAAGGCGTTGGCGTATGACAGCTACAAAGCATGGGTAAAAACGATTGACGAAGATGTCAGTAGCTACGAAGAGACTTGGCCATTTGTATTGAGTGACAATGTGATCTTGACTGATCAGGGAATCGATATTCAGTATCAACCTTATGCTATCGGTGCTTATGCTTACGGTATGCCAACACTCAGTATTCCGTATAGTCAGTTGACAGGTATCCTTAATCCTGAGTTTATGCCTAAATAACAACAATATGATACCAAGGCTAGGTTTTTTTCTTATTTCGAAAACAGTGATAAAAATAATAGCCAAAATCACGTAAAAATGAATCATTAGGAGTACGATTATCATGACTACTTTAGAAGACAACGATACGCTATCGACCAATAATTCTACATGGCAGCTTAACGCCTTAACAGAAGCGCTTGGCGACTTAACCTTAACTGTCGATGACAGCTTGTCCATTGGACGCGGCAGTGATAATGATGTGGTACTCGGTAGCAAGCAGGTATCGCGTAATCATGCGGTGTTAAGCCTATTAGATGGTCAGTTATATGTGAAAGATTTGAACTCATCAAACGGTACTTTTATCAATGAGCAGCGCATCGAGGGCAATCAATCTAGCCTATTACAAGCGGACGATACGATTGGTTTTGCAAGCTTTCGCTTTCAGGTGAAGGCACCAGTTGCTGCGCCAGAGAATAACTTGTCAGCACCAGTCGCACCAGATGATGTAGCAGTTAGTAAGGAAGTAGATACTGAAGCTGCGTCTGCTGAGAGTATTCTTAAAGAAGATGAGTTTGAAGAGTATATTATCGAACATTCAGCCGTCGATGAGCCTGTCGTAAAAGAAACGGGTATCGATGACGTTTTATCAACCGTAGAAAGCGTATCATCCGCAGAAGAGGTAGAGTCAGCACCAGTAGAAGATACCCCAGAGCCTATAGTAGAAGAAGTAGTGCTAGAAGAGTCAGTGAGCACAAAAGCAGTAGCTGAGCCACAAGAAGTGGCAACGATGGAGCCTGAGTCGCCAGCAGTCGCTGAGAGTGAGCCATTAGTAGAACGGCCTGTAGCAACTGAAGGGGCTGTGTATGAAGAAATAAATGAAGCAGAGGTTGTGGATGAGAAGCCAGTAGTCGAACCAGAGCATGACAAAACGACAAAAACGACACTGCAAGAAGAAGCAGATCCTGATATCTTACGTGCCAAGCAAGCAGCCACCGCACAATTTTCAGGCACCGCAGATCTAGGTCAATCTCATGATCTTGGTACAGAGGGTAATAGTGCGAAAGATCAGGAAGTGACTAATCTAGCTAATACAGGACAGCCTGAGAAAAAACCAAGCGGTGGTTGGTTTATATGGGTATTTATTATCATTGTTATTGTTGCATTAGCGTTATGGTTTTTTAATAAAGGTACTGTATAACCTGAATTTACGTTTATATCCGTTTATATTTATCACGGCTTAGCCGTAAAAGTGTGTGCTTAGTGCATTAGTATTAGCGTCAACATTCAGTAGAGTGTTGACGCTATATTTCATTTGTATTTTTGGCAGTCAACGGTAGCCATTTTTATTGATGGTACGGTTTCTATTGTTTTTATCTTTTGCCAATATTTTGTTAAGAGAGCTTTACTATGATGACCTTTGAAGAATATCAGTCTTTTAAAGACCGTGGCTTTAGTCATGCACCGCTGGTCAAAAAACGCTTAATGGATGCGCAGACACCAGTATCTGTATTTTCGAAAGTACGTGATTTAAACGGTTCAGCATATTTATTTGAGTCAGTCGTAGGTGGGGAGCGCTGGGCAAGATATTCGATGATTGGTTTGGGTAGTGATCTGATTTTGCAATATACAAACGGTAGTATGACGGTCAAAAAAAATGATCATATTGATGTCCATACAGTTGATGATCCGTTTGACTATATTCGCAAGCTAATGGCACAGTATAAGATGCTAACCGCAGAGGATGTCACTGCCTTACCGAGTTTTAGCGGTGGGTTAGTAGGTTACTTCGGCTACGACATGGTTCGCGTCATAGAACCCAGCGTGGGGCTGTCTGAAGCACCCAACCCCATGTCGATGCCAGACATGTGGTTGATGCTTTCAATGAACGTGATTGTTTTTGATAGTTTAGAAAATACATTATCTATTATCGTCTATGCTGATTGTAATAGTGAAGATGGCTACGGTGCTGCTATCCGTGAACTCGAAAAAATTGAAGATAAATTAGCAGAGATGCCAAACTTGAGTGCGCCGGTGATGCCAACACCGACATTTACCTCACAAACAGGCGCAGAAAAATACTGTAACGATGTCAATAAAATAAAAGATTACATCTTAGCAGGTGATGTCATGCAAGTTGTCCCTGCACAGCGTTTGACCGCTGATTATAAGGGAGATTCACTGGCTGTCTATCGTGCCCTGCGCTTTTTAAACCCATCACCATATTTGTTTTTGGTACATGGTTATACCCTTGATGATCATAAACGCTTTGATATCATCGGTGCATCACCTGAAATATTATCACGTATCGAAAATGGCAAAGTAACGGTGCGACCATTGGCGGGTACTCGTAAACGAGGACAGAACGAAGTAGAGGATTTAGCGCTTGAAGCGGATCTACTCAATGATAAAAAAGAAGTCGCCGAACATTTAATGCTTATTGATTTGGGTCGTAATGATATTGGCCGTGTTTGTGAATACGGCAGTGTCAAAGTCACCGAAAAGATGTTTATTGAGCGCTACTCACAAGTGATGCATATTGCCTCTAACGTTGAAGGACAGGTATTGCCTGATAAAGATGCTCTAGATGTTTTTTGTGCAACGTTTCCAGCGGGTACTTTATCAGGAGCGCCCAAAATTCGTGCTATGCAAATCATTGATGAAGTAGAGCCAGTACGTCGAACCGTCTTTGGCGGCTCAGTAGGCTATTTGGGCTGGCATGGTAATATGGATACTGCCATTGCTATTCGTACCGCCGTGATGCGTCGTGGAAAAATTCATATCCAAGCAGGTGCAGGCGTCGTCGCTGATTCTGTACCAAAAGATGAGTGGGATGAAACTAATAAAAAGGCATTGGCGCTACTAAAAGCTGTAAAAATGGCCTGTAATGGTTTGCGAATCCGTTAACTACTTCTGCTAAAAAATACAAATAGTAATTTTAATGGTAAAAACAGCTATTTGGGTTTAGAAAAAATATTAACATAATCAATAGCTTGAATATTATTATAAAAATAATTAAAAAAAAGATGAAAAAGAGCTTGCGCATCTCAAAATATTTGATAGAATAGCCACCACTTTAGAGAGAACAAGCCGACTTAGCTCAGTTGGTAGAGCAACTGACTTGTAATCAGTAGGTCGCCAGTTCGATCCCGGCAGTCGGCACCATCTCTTTCAAAGTAGCTTTTTATGAATTTGTCTTAAATAAAAGTCATTTTTGTTCAAAGCACCCTAAGGTGGGATTGGGGAGCGGTCAAACCCAACAGACTGTAAATCTGTCGCGAAAGCTTCGAAGGTTCGAATCCTTCTCCCACCACCATATTTTCTAAGCTTTTCATAGCGCCAAGCATGCTCTATATACTTACAGACTCTCGATTAGAGTTAGTTAGAATAAGAGTAAATGCGGGTGTGGTATAATGGTAACACCTTAGCCTTCCAAGCTAATGACGCGGGTTCGATTCCCGCCACCCGCTCCATATATACACCATCGCAAAATTTATCAATAATACATCACGATAACCAGTTTATGACAACTGTATCGTGATATTTTTTTTAGTAAATATACAGATTGTATGCTGTAGTTATTAAAAACATGCTCATATAGCTCAGCGGTAGAGCACTCCCTTGGTAAGGGAGAGGTCTCGAGTTCAATTCTCGATATGAGCTCCATTTATTGTTTAATTCTTTTGTGTTTGCTTTGCTATTTTCACATAGAGTAGAATCGATATCGAAGATATAGGATATTGAATATTATAAATACAGTGTGGTAATTGATGATTTAAGGGTGACACTGAGGTGTTGCCTTTTAGTGCTGTCAATTTGTTAATAAGTAACAAGCCTATTTGACAGACTTTTTTTATTGATGACTTACAGTAAAATAAAGTAGTGCAACAGCGATGCTATATAATAGCTTACGATGTTCAACAGATTGAAAAGTAAGTATAATGTGTATATGTATGAAACTTAAAGGTTTGAATGCATAGACAGTAGCGAGCGAAATTGCTAAAGCATTTTAGTAGATAAGCCATAGCGTCAACGGTTTGATGGTCTTACTTGCATCATGAGCCGTCAAACAGCTATTCACTGATCTTTGATTGATAAAGATTCACCAA
>NZ_JBQSVP010000074.1:0-15073 GCF_052376345.1 Psychrobacter sp. AOP5-GZ1-6
TGATTTGAAGTAAGGATCGTAAATTAGGGTATACCCCAAGGAAACCGCCGAACAAGCCCCTTAATTGATTTAAAGAACCACTCAAAACAGACTCTATTTTCAGAACTGCTTTAAACAAACCACTTATCTAATCTTACATACCACTTTCAGTTACAACCCTCATTATGAACTCGGACACTGCGCGCTTGACGCTATTACCTGACCGTCACCCAATCTATAAGCCAATAGACAATTGCCCCACACACAGCCACCGTCGAGTGCACGTGCATGTGGCAAATCAACCTCACCTTTTAGCGCAGCCCAATGACCAAATAATATCTTGCGCGTACGCGGTACTTGCCACTCAAACCAAGGCAAGAAATCCTCAGGCATAGGTTCATCTAACCCTGCTGAAAAGCCAAACTCAAGCGTGCCATCCTGTTTACATAGACGCATACGCGTAAAATAGTTAGTGATGGCGCGCATTTTAGTAAAGCCATTGATATTTGGCTGCCAATCATCAGCTGACTTGCTATATAAATTTGGTAATAATCGATCGAGCTGCCACAGCCTGCTTTGTAATTGCGATTCTACTTGTTGTGCATAGCCTGCTGCTTCATCGATACTCCAATGCGGTGGAATACCAGCATGCACCAGTACTGTTTGTTCATCAGGATAGGCCAGTAGCGGCTGATGACGTAGCCATTCAAGCAACTCATCACAATCATCAGCAGCAAAAATTGGTGCGGTCTTATCTTTCTTTTTGAGTTTTGCTGCACCGCGCCAAACAGCAATCAAATTAATATCATGATTACCAAGGACTGTCGCTGCCGATCCTTGTTCACAGAGTACTTTAACATCACGTAAAACACTCAATGAATCCTCACCACGCGCTACCAAGTCACCTGCAAACCACAATTTATCTTGTGCTGGATCAAAATCTAAAGTTTCTAGCAACTTAAGATAAGCAGCATAGCAACCTTGCAGGTCTCCAATGACATACTGGTGGCGAAAACTCATGGTACCTCTATACTTTTTAGATATGAATTGATATAAGGGCACTCTTAAGTGAGTGCTCTTAGCATGAATCGTTTTATGTGAATACTATTGAGAAATGATCGGCTGCGAGTCAATCAACAAAAAGTTAAATCAACCTTCTACGTTGCGCGCCTGATTGCTCAAATTGACAAAATCTTTCACACTTAAGACTTCAGGGCGTGCCTGCGGATCGATACCGCAAGCTGCAAAATCGTCTTCACTCAGTGTTGGTAATAACGCTGATTTTTTGAAGATAGCACGTAGCGTCTTGCGGCGATGGTTGAAAGTTTCGCGTACGACAATCGCAAAGTATTCTTCATCTTCCGCTACGATTGGTTTGTTGATATGTGGCGTCAAACGAAATACAGCACTGGTGACTTTTGGCGGTGGATTAAAAGCACCGCGTGGTACGGTCAATAGATAATCTGTGTCACAATGGTATTGCATAATGACTGATAAGCGACCATAAGTTTTGCTGCCCACATCAGCCGTGATGCGCTCGACCACTTCTTTTTGCAACATAAAATGCATGTCTTGAATCACATCAGCATAGCTGAGTAGATGGAAAAGTATCGGGGTAGAGATATTATATGGCAGGTTGCCGACCACACGTAGCTTGCCGCGCTCAGGACTATACAGCTCACGATAGTCTACATGCATCGCGTTGTCTTTAATAATCTCAAAATTCGGATGGCTGTTGGCACCAATACGAATACGCAAACTGTCTGCCAAATCACGATCTAACTCTACTACGGTCATCGCGTCGACTTCTGCCAATAACGGCTCGGTTAACGCGCCCATTCCTGGTCCAATCTCGATTAGGTTGTCATCACGCTCTAGACGAATACTTTCAACGATTTCGCGAATGACGCTGCCATCATGCAAGAAATTTTGACCAAAGCGCTTACGCGGTTGGTGTTTAACAGCACGTAGGCTGCTAGAAATAGATTGAGCGTCAAACGGAGTTTTGGACATAGAAGAGTCTTAATGTATAAAAGATAAATGGGCAATAATGGCAACAATATGCCAATCATATAATGACGAATTATAACACAGCTCAGAATTAGGCTGTATTATTGAAAAATTATTATCGATAAGCTACCCATACTTTATCGCAACAGATACCGTGACGTCTTCTGCCCAACATCATTTGTTATAACGTCTCTTATGGGAACAAAAGTGTTTCCTAGTAAAACTTGAATATTAGGCTGTTGCAGTACCTATATACTTCTGAGTGTATAGAATTTCAGCTTCTCGAACTCAATATCAACTATTCTAGATAGGATTTGCGATACGGTTTTCTTATGCAGCATGCTTTTTAATAAAAATATAGAACGCTAAATAATTGTTTAATTTTAATACACTAAGGGATAAAACTTTGAAAATGACTACTGATGTTAAGAAGCAGCATACCGTACCCCGATTTTTATTGGATAAGTTTAGTTTTGAGACAGGTGGCAAGAGAAATAGGTTGTTTACTTTCGATAAATTAAATGAAAAACGCTTTGAACAAACTGTATTTAATGCAACCACAATGAATTCATTTTATAACTTTGTAGATCATCCTGATTCAATAAGTTTGGAGCCTGTTCTTGGTATATATGAAGATCAAGCAGCTCCGTTAATTAAAAAAATAGTTGAAGAGCAGAACATTCATTGGTTGTCTGAAAAAAATATGTACATAATCGCCGAATTTATAGCTGTACAGCAATCAAGGACAAACACACGTTTGCAGTTAATAGAGCGTATTGCTAGCACTCTTGATGCACGTCTCACACAAATGAATCCTTCGGGTGAGAAAGTAGAAACTGGATTTGGAGCGGAAGGGTCCAGCGATCGTAAAAATGTTTTTCTCGATGGAATAGTAAGCCAAGCAGAAGTAATATCAATTCTTTTAAAAAAATCCTGGATACTTTTTGAGACAACGAAAGAAAACCCATTTTTCATATCTGATAATCCAGTCACACTATACAACAGTATTAATATGGGGCTATATGGCAACTTAGGCATTACCCTTGAAGGCATAGAGATTTATATTCCACTATCATCTACTATTACATTAGGTTTAATTTGTCCTTCGATTTCTAAGTTGAAAGCCCAACAAGCAGCGGAGATATCAAGTCGACCTAAAATATTAGACGTTTTCAATCAATTAAATGCATCTCAAAAGAAGTTGGTTCTAGATAAGGCAAATCAAACTGAGACTGAGTTTTTACAAGCGGTGAAAAACCTAAATTCATGTATAGAAATGGCAAAAAGCTTTGAAGATGGTACCTCGTACCTTATACAAGATGAGAAGCTAAAACATTTAAATAGTTTGCAAGTCGCACAATCAGAAAGATATGTTTTTTCTGGAATAGATGATTTCGAAGTAGTGCAGAAAATGCTTGCTATGGACGAGCAGTACAAATATGGACCAAGTGTGAAAATAGGATGATTTTTCGAAGTCATTTATTAAGGTATACCTCAGCGTAACCAACTATTTCACTCTTCAAACCCATGAATAAACCACCTACATTAGGTCCTACTTAATGGTGCATAAATAGGACCTACTGACGGTAACGTTATCCAATACTGCGTAAAAAATCTTGTTAAGTTACTGACTTATGTAATAGGTATATCGATAAGTGACTTATTAGCCATCTCATTTGCCATGAGTAGCGCTTGGTATAAGCTAGTAGCACTCGCACCTCCTCGCCCTGCCAAATCAAGTGCTGTACCGTGATCAACAGAGGTACGAATATAAGGCAATCCTAAAGTCAAATTAACCGTATCACCAAAGCCGTGTGATTTGAGCACTGGCAACCCTTGGTCATGATACATAGCAATCACTGCATCGCATTTTGCTAGATGTCTTGGGGTAAATAACGTATCCGCTGGCATCGCCTCTGATATGTCTACGCCTGCATCGATGAATTCTTGCAATACTGGATTGATAATATCAATCTCCTCAACACCTAAATGGCCGCCCTCGCCCGCATGTGGATTGAGGCCGCATACTAAGATACGCGGATGCGTTAAGCCAAATTTTGCTTTCATCTCATCAATGACAATCTGCACCGTTTGGCGTACATTGTCAGATGTGATTGCAGCAGGGATATCTTTTAGTGGTAAATGTGTGGTGACCAGCGCGACTTTCATTGCTTCGTTTGCAAGCATCATGACCACTTTCTCGCAGCCACTTTGCTGCATAAAAAACTCAGTATGACCGCTAAACATGGTGCCATCCAATAACTTGATATCAGCATCTATCAACGCTGACTTTTGCAGTGGACCGGTGACAATAGCAGCCACAGTTTTGTTTGTTGCAAGCTTATGCGCCATATCCAGTTGTTTGGCCACCATTGCTGAATTGCTAATATTGATTTGCCCAGAGATAACTGGTGCTGCACAAGGTGTATGAAGCAAAATAAAAGCACTGTCACTATGGGTCGTATTCGGTGACATCTGCTCTAAGAAATCATCTGCGTCTATATTTGCGTCTACTGTCTGCCATGATGGACAGTTTTTTAATGCGCCTGCCATTACGAGATTCTCTGCACGCACTTTCATGGCAGTGCTATCCGCAGTTACCCAAATTGGACGGTCAAAATCTTGTAACTTACCCTCTGCTGCTAATAACAGCACGACATCCATACCAATGCCCGCAGGCTCACCTGTTGTGATTAATAATGGTAGCTTGTCTTGCATAATAACGACACCTTTACATTTATTTTAAATACATGATTTTATTATATTTTTTATGAAAAAATCAAACACTTACGACCATATTTGAGTAGCTATCTCTCAGCGCAAAAATATCAATTATTCCAGAAATAGTTGTTCATAGCGCCCAAAAAAATTGCATAATGTGTTAAACTTTCGCATCTGATTGTAGCATTTACTGGCAAGTATAAGACCCTGTTTTAGTACTTCTATCGTAGAAGCCTGCCACATTTGTTTTTCAACATCGCTATTACGACCAATACTGATACCAAGTAGCTATTTATTTATTCACTCCCTGTTTTATATTGACTTTTAACACATTAGGCGCTCATGGCAGATACCGAAAAAACCGACGACTTACTCAATCAAACACCGCCGCACAATATCGATATTGAAAAAGCGCTGCTGGCGTCATTGATGAGTATCGAAGAGGCTTACGATAAAATTGCTGATATTGTCACCAAAGATGACTTTTATGCTGGGCGACACCAATATATTTTTGATGCGATTGCTCATTTGGCAGCGGTCAATGAGCCTTATGACACGGTCATGGTGCATGACTGGTTGGAAGCGCAAAAGCTACTTAAAGGCGCAGGTGGTGACAGTTACTTGGCTGATATTTTAAGTCAAAGTCCTGCTACCTTATTTAACCTCACTGCTTATGCACAGCGCGTACGTGAGCTATCAACCTTACGCCAGTTGATTACCACGGGCAATGACATGTTAGCACTTGCTTATAACCCAAAAGACCAAAGCGTCAGTGATATTTTGGATAATGTTGAGGGAAAAATATTCAGTATCAATGAGCAACATAACAAACGTGCTGAGCAGCGTGGACCAGTCGGTATTACTTCTGTGTTAACCAACGTCATCGATAAGATTCAAGAGCTAAAATCAAATCCAGACGGCATGATTGGTTTACAAACACCCTTTGCTGAGCTGAATAATAAAACACAGGGTTTGCAAGCAGGAGATTTAATCATTGTCGCCGCGCGTCCTTCGATGGGTAAAACAACGTTTGCCATGAACTTGGCAGAAGGCATTTTATTTAACGAAGACCTGCCCGTCGTGGTATTTTCGATGGAAATGCCCGCTGAGTCTATCGTGATGCGTCTACTGTCCTCATGGGGTGCGATTAATCAGACGCACCTACGCTCTGGACAAATGAATGAAGATGAATGGGCAAAAATGATGAATGCCATTCAACACCTACAATCTAAGCACTTATATATCGATGATAGTACTGCTCTGCCTCCATCTGAGATGCGCTCACGCTGTCGCCGAATCGCCAAAAACCATGATGGTCGCCTAGGTGCTATCGTGGTCGATTATCTACAGCTGATGAAGGTGCCGAGCCTAGATGGTAACCGCGTTGGAGAAATTTCCGAAATTTCTCGTAGCTTAAAAGCCTTAGCACGTGAGCTTGAGTGCCCAGTCATTGCGCTATCACAGCTTAACCGTAGTCTAGAGAACCGTCCTAATAAGCGCCCAATTATGTCGGATTTGCGTGAATCTGGTGCAATTGAGCAGGATGCCGATTTGATTATGTTCATCTATCGCGATGAGGTTTATAATGAAAATTCAGATCACAAAGGCGTGGCTGAAATCATCATTGGTAAACAGCGTAACGGCCCTATTGGTACCATACGCTTAGGCTTTGAAGGGCAATTTACCCGCTTTATCAACCTGACGCCAGAATACTATCAAAACGTCAGCTTTGAGAATGACGAATAATAACCGCTTCACCGACTATAGTCAGTTCGATATAATTTCGATACAAGGAAACCGAGTGTGAGTTATACATTAGTATGCTTAGCGAGGATGACGATGTAGCTGGTTTATATAGACTTGACTATATGCTTGCTCAACCTTGAACATTTGATAATAAACAGCTCTTAATAACCATAGCCAGTGCCACATCAGCCCTTTTGATGCAGCATTGGCTTTATCACTTCATAACTTTGCTAATAAAGAAGCCCATTATGCGTGCTATCACTATCAAACCAGCAGCCATTACTCATAACCTCAACCAAGTTAAAAAACTGGCACCGCATTCTAAAGTACTGGCCATGGTCAAATCCAATGCTTATGGTCATGGCGTCGCCGCCGTTCTCCCAGCGCTAGAGCAAGCCGATGGTATCGGTGTCGCCACTTTAGCTGAAGCTCTCGAAGCAAGACAGTTAGGCTGGAATAAAACCATTGGTTTAATCGAAGGTGCCTTTACTGCCGATGAATGGCAGCAAGCCATTGACCATGATATTAGCTGCGTCATTCATCATGCACCGCAACTGCAGTGGGCATTAGAAAACATTCCACCAGCTAGTAGCGCGACTAGAGTGGTTTGGATTAAATACAATACAGGTATGAACCGCCTAGGATTTGATGCTGAGGGTGTTATTGCTGCTGCTAAACAGCTTCATGAAGCTGGATACCGGCTTATCCTTACTACGCATTTTGCTAATGCCGATGATAGCGCTCATCCATTAAATGCGATGCAGATACAGCGTTTTACAGAAGTATTAATGACTCTAAAAGAGAGCGTTAGCAACGACATTAAAGGCTCATTGTGCAATTCAGCAGGTATCGTCAACTTTCCACAATACCATTATGACTGGGTACGTCCCGGTATCATCTTATACGGTAGTGCACCGGTCGTTGACAAAAGCCCCACTGAATTAGATTTACAGCCAGCGATGGAGTTTAGCGCGCAAATTATCGCGTTACAAACCGTTCATGCAGATAATGCCATTGGCTATGGTAGTCGCTGGGTAGCACAGCAAGATACGAGAACAGCGCTAGTCAGTATTGGCTACGGAGATGGCTACCCACGTGTCGTCACTGAGGATGCTTATGTATCTGTCATTGAGGCAAGCAGCAATCAGAGTTATCAATGCGCAGTACTTGGACGTGTCGCAATGGACATGATTGTGATTGATATCAGTAACGCGCCAGAAGACATTGCTTTAGATAGCAAAGTGATACTATGGGGCGATGCACCGCACGTTGATGAAGTCGCTGCGCATGCGGGTACGATTAGCTATGAGCTACTATGCCGCCTGAGCATACGTCCGAAGCGTATACAAGCATAATAATTATTTATTATTGTAATATGTAAATGCGACATATAACGGCGAACTTGCCACCTGCTGGAGTGACTAAACAATCAAACTAAATTGGGCGTTTACATTAGAAGTAATTGCGCTATACTAAAAGTTTGTTGTCACCCCAGTATACGCGCTGACGCGATGCTATTGAAGACTGATAACGTTTCACTGACTGCGATTGACTGCTAGGATTACTATGAGTTTGCGCCATTTTTTGACCCTCTCTGATTTAACCAAACAAGAACTAGAAACCCTTATCAAACGCGCAAGCGAATTACGTAAGATGCAACATGCTGGCGAGATATATCAGCCGTTTGTTGGTCGTACACTTGGTATGATTTTTGAAAAATCTTCAACTCGTACACGTATTTCTTTTGAAACAGGTATGGGCCAATTTGGTGGTAGTGCTATCTTCTTGTCGCCAAATGACACGCAGCTTGGGCGTGGTGAGCCGCTAGAAGATTCTGCCCGTGTGATCTCTAGCATGGTTGATATCATCATGATTCGTACCTTTGGTCACGAAAATGTTGAAACCTTTGCTGAATACTCTAGCGTTCCTATTATCAATGCCCTAACTGATGAGTTTCATCCTTGCCAGTTGCTGGCTGATATGCAGACTTATTATGAGCATCGCGGCAGTATCGAGAATAAAATCGTCACGTGGGTTGGTGATGGCAACAATATGTGTTCGTCATTTATGCAAGCGGCCAATCAGTTTGGTTTTGAGCTTCGTGTGGCAGCGCCTTATGGTTTTGAGCCAGACCCTAAGCTGATGGAACGCTTCTCTCATTGCGTCAGCCTCGTCGAAAACGTACAAGATGCGGCAAAAGACTCAAACCTAATCGTCACCGATGTATGGGCAAGCATGGGGCAAGAGTCTGAACAAAATACCCGCGCTCGTCGTTTTGCGCCATATCAAGTCACACCTTCGCTATTAGATAAAGCCGATCCTGAAGTCGTATTTATGCATTGTTTGCCAGCCCATCGTGGTGAAGAAATCTCTCATGACATGCTGGATGATCCACGTTCAGTGGTATGGGATGAGGCAGAGAACCGCTTACATGCCCAAAAAGCATTGATGGAGTTTTTGTTAAAAGATAAGATTAAGTTGTCTTAATTATTGATACAGCATCATTCTTAGAACAGTACATAAAAAGGCAGGTTATTCAATAACCTGCCTTTTTTATGGCGCAAAAACATCAAAAGCCAACAACATCAAAGAGCCGTTATGAGTAAAACCAGACTAAAAATGCTACATAAAAGCCTAGCGATATGTTTTATCTTGTTTTTCACCACAATCTTACTTAGTGCGCTTGGTTTCAAGAACTTAAGTAAATTGGTACTTTACGCTATTTTCCCCGTATTTTTTTGGGGGTATTTTCACGGTGCTATCTTTGTATTTAGAAGCAATAAAAAATTCTTTAGTCGGATTAAACACAAACAGACTATTTTTACCGATTCCTTGACCGATGATGAAGATGACCCACCTTATCAAACAACCACCTTAAATAAGGATAAAGGCGATAAACTATGACATCAATTAACGAGTAATAGTCTCAACCCCATTACTACTAGCCTTTAATAAAACATCAGCTTGGTTAGCGGCAAAAATGCCATTACACACCACACCCACGATATTATTCAGCTCTTTTTCAAGCTCTATTGGATTACTCACATCCAAGTCATAGGTGTCTAAAATAACGTTACCATAATCGGTGACAAAGCTTTCACGGTATACTGGTTCACCACCTAATTGAGCCAATTGCCGTGCAACATAAGAACGCGCTTGTGGTAAGACTTCAATAGGTACTGGAAACGCGCGACCCAAGACCTCGACGCTTTTGCTCTCATCAACCATGCATATAAATTTGTTAGAAGCTGCTGCCACGATTTTTTCACGAGTAAGCGCGCCGCCACCGCCTTTTATCAGTTGCAAATTCTCATTCACTTCATCAGCACCATCGATATAAATATCAAGCGTGCCAGCAAAGTTTAAATCCACTATTTCAATACCAAGGGCACGAAGTTTGTCTTCAGTAACCTGTGAGCTTGCCACCGCACCAGCAAGCTTTACTGTCGGTAATAACTCAATTAAGCAATTGACTGTGCTACCTGTGCCTACACCAAGTATCATGCCATCTTCAACATAATCTAAAGCAGCTTTGGCTGCGGCTTGCTTTTGTGCTTGCTGATCACTCATCATAAATCCTTGGGAAATAAACGGACAGTCAGTCCTATATAAATCGGATACGGCGTCAGGCTCGCTTAGCCTACCACTTGTAGTACTTTCACTCGCCTACCTTGTATCCAAATTATCTTGAACCGACTATCATCATTATAAAAGAGGTAAAATGCGCCGCCATTATACCCGATGAGTTTGATCGATGTCAGCGTAATACAGCGTAATGACCACGCTAATCGCAAGAGATCGATTCAATCTTTAAAAGGTAGACAGATAAGGCAACCATAATACTAATGCCAGTAGTGTGACCAATAACACAGGTGGTGTAATAATCAGCCCAACTTTCATGTATTGTCCCCAACTGATTTTATAGTCTTTTTCTGCCAATACATGAAGCCACAATAAAGTGGCAAGACTGCCTATCGGTGTGAATTTCGGTCCCAAGTCATTACCAATCACGTTCGCATAGATCATCAGTTCACGAGTCGCATCAGGCACTTGCGCACTATCGATAGCCAGTGCACCAACCAAGGTAGACGGCATATTATTCATAATAGAGGCTACAATAGCAGAGAGGAATCCAGTTCCTACCGTTGCGATAACCGCACCTTGCTGCCCCAACCAATTTAAGACTTGGGCACCATAGGCCGTTAACCCTGCATTGCCCAAACCATAAACCACCAAATACATGCCGATTGAAAACAATACAATTTGCCAAGGGGCTTTTTTCAAAACATCGGACACAGAAACCACCGCATCACGACCACCTTGCCACCAGCGACCTGCAATTGCCATTAATATTAACGCAGCGATTCCTGTCACCAAGGAAATTGCAATTCCTAATGATTCGGTCGTAAAGTAAGCAACGAGTAGCAAGGTTAATAGAGGAAAGGCCGCTTTGAAGACAAGCGGATCTTCAATCGCAGATGCTGGTGCACTCAACTCAGCCACAGAATAATTTTTTGGAATATGCCGCGCATAGGCAATCCATAACACAGCGAGTGTCGCAATAACGGAAACAATATTGACCGGCACCATGACTGCTGCATAACGACCAAAGCCAATGTCAAAATAATTGGCACTGACAATATTGACTAGATTAGACGTCACTAATGGCAGGCTCGCAGTATCAGCAATAAAGCCAGTCGCGATAATAAAAGCCAAAGCGGATGGTGGTGAAAACTTAAGGCGTAGTAGAATGGCGATGACAATCGGGGTCAAGAGCAATGCAGCCCCGTCGTTAGCAAAGAAAGCTGAGATGAACGCACCTAATATGACAATCATAGGAAATAATAAGCGCCCTTGCCCATTACCAAGTCGGGCCACATGTAGCGCTGCCCAACCGAAAAACCCCGCTTTATCTAAGATAAGTGAAATAATAATAAGCGCCACAAAAGTAAAGGTCGCATCCCAAACGATGTCCCACACAATACCCACATCGGACAACTGCACGACACCAAAAGCCAAAGCAACTAATGCGCCGCCCATCGCGCTCCATCCAATACCCAACCCTTTAGGCTGCCATATCACCAGAACCAGAGTGACTATAAAAATAGTTAATGCAAACATGGAGCAACCTTATGTGTTCTGAATGTGATCCGACCGTCTTTAGCCCATTTAACATAAGACATTAAAGAGACTTTTGATTGACACGTTTTGATAACGCTTCAGCGCTTTCTACCCGTTCAGAGTAACGGTCGGTTAGATAGGCAGAGCGTCCACGGGTGAGCCAAGTGAATTTGACTAACTCCTCACAGACATCAACGAGACGCAAATACAAAGGGGATTTATCCATACGATCGTCGTCATTAAACTCTAAAAAAGCTTTAGGAATAGACGATTGGTTAGGAATCGTAATCATCCGCATCCAACGACCAAGAATACGCAACTGATTGACTGTGTTGAAACTCTGACTGCCGCCACTGACTTGCATCACCGCCAATGTCTTACCTTGGGTCGGACGTACACTACCGGATGATAGTGGAATCCAATCAATTTGTGCTTTCATAATACTGGTCATGCTGCCATGACGCTCTGGACTCACCCACAGCATTCCTTCTGACCACTGGGCTAGCTCTCTCAGCTCTTTTACTTTAGGATGATCGGCATCAGTGGCGTCAGGCAATGGCAAGCCTGTCGGATCAAAAGTACGCACTTCGCAGCCATACCAGCGCAATAAGCGACTCGCTTCCTCGCTTGCTAATCTAGAAAATGAGCGCTGACGTAAAGAACCATATAACACCAGTATTTTAGGTGGATGACGTGGATCCTGTGCGCTAATCAAAGACTCAATATCAATGGGCTGTATACTATTTGCATCAATATTCGGCAAGTCACCCAAATCGACTACATCTAAATCTGCTGTGTTATTTGCCATGGTGAATCACTTCCCCATCTTCTTTAGTGAAGCTACTGACGGGAGTCTCTAATAACTCAAACACGCGCTCTGATGGGCGACATAAAGCAGCACCTTTATTGGTCAGCACGATAGGACGATTGATTAAAATCGGGTGCGCCATCATGGCATCAATAATTTGATCATCAGATACGTCAGGATTGTCTAGTCCAAGCTCATCATTAATAGGCTCTTTACTACGTAATAGTTCTCTTGGCGAAATATTCATTTTTTCCAATAGTTCAACTAAGTAGTCACGAGTCGGCGGATTTTCTAGATATTCCACGATATCCGGCTGCTCACCTGATGCTTTCATGATGGCCAATGTGTTACGAGAAGTCCCGCATTTTGGATTGTGAAAAATTAATGGTGTCATAGCAATCTCACTTATTGTCTGAATATGTTTTTTGAGTGTGTTTCTTAGGGTCTTAATTATTAGCTTACTCAGGGTTTGAGTCATTACTATTAACAACTCTACAGCCTCTTAGACTGTCTACTAGTGAGGCACACAGTTCTGGATGACCTGCACAACAATCTTGCAATAGAAACTGAATAACCATCTCCATATGTGATAGTGAAGCACGATAGATTATCTGCCGACTTTGTCGTTGAGAAACCACCCATCCCGCTCGCGCCAGCACTGATAGATGGGCTGACATGGTGTTATGTGGCACAGATAATTGGCGGGCGATTTCACCCGCAGGTAGACCAACAGGCTCTTGGCTGACGAGCAACCTAAAAGCCTTTAGACGAGTATCTTGAGAGAGCGCAGCAAAGCTTGCAATAGCATTAGTTGTTTCCATATGTCCAATAATACAGACATATTAAAATAATTCAATATTTTTTGCACAAAATATTCATCCAAACCTAGCCGTATATTTTTTTAATATTATTCAGAGTATTAAATCACTTTAAAAACTACAATAGGGTCTTGCAAGATAACCAAAATCAGCATAGGATAATCTATTTCATTTTTATATTCATCCATCTACACTTTGTATTAGGAAAAATTATGTTGTCAAATTGGGTACGAGCCATCTTGCAAGCCACCGTCTATGACGTTGCGATTCAAACACCTCTTGAAGTGGCACCCAAGCTGACCCAACGTTTTGCCAATGATATTCGTTTTAAACGCGAAGACTTACAACCAGTCAAATCTTTCAAATTGCGCGGTGCTTATAACCGTATTAGCCAATTGAGCGATGAACAAAAAGCGCGCGGTGTTATTTGTGCATCAGCAGGCAACCACGCACAAGGCGTTGCTTACTCTGCTCGTAAGCTTGCACTTAATAATATTATCGTGATGCCAACTACCACACCTGACATTAAAGTCAGTGCTGTTAAAGCATTAGGTGGTAATGTCGATTTGCATGGAGACAGCTTTGATCAGGCCAATCGCTATGCCATCCATCGTGCCGAAACGGAAGGGCTGACCTTCATTCCACCTTATGACGATGAGTTGGTCATAGCCGGTCAAGGCACCATTGGAATGGAGCTGACGCAACAGTGGCGTAATATGGACTATGTTTTCGTCGCCGTTGGTGGTGGTGGTCTTATCTCAGGTGTTGCCGCTTTTTTGGGTGAGGTGGCCCCACATGTCAAAGTCATCGCTGTAGAAGCCGAACAATCTGCCTGCCTAAAAGCTGCTCTTGAATCAGGCGAACGCACCAAACTTGAACAAGTGGGGTTGTTTGTCGATGGCGTAGCCGTTGCCCAAATTGGCGAGTTGCCTTTTGATGTGGTACGTACACAAAAAAGCGACAACTCAGGCCCCATTGTTGAGCCTGATGTCATCACCTGTACCAATGATGAAGTTTGTGCTGCAGTCAAAGATGTTTTTGAAGAAAACCGCAGTATTGTAGAGCCTGCAGGCGCATTGGCTGTAGCTGGTATGAAAAAATACATTGAGACAAACAATATAAAAGATAAAAACTGTGTCGGCATTGTCTGCGGTGCAAATATGAACTTTGATCGCTTGCGCTATATCGCTGAACGTACCGAAATTGGCGAGAAAAAAGAAGCTATTTTTGCAGTAACTATACCTGAACAAACCGGTGCATTCTTAAACTTCTGTCGTCGCCTACATGGACGTAATATCACTGAATTTAATTATCGTGCCGATAGTAAAAAATCACCAGACTCTATGGAGCCGGCAGCAATATTTGTCGGTATTGCCTTAAAAGAAGGCGATAAAGAACGTCAAACAATTAGCAACCAGTTGGCTGCTGATGGTTATAACGCCTATGATTTAACCGATGACGATGTTGCTAAATCACATATTCGTCACTTGATTGGTGGTCATGCCCATGTCGAAAACGAGCAGCTACTGAGCATTGTCTTTCCAGAACGTCCAGGTGCATTGCTCACTTTTTTAGAAAAATTGGGCGATGATTTCAATATTACCTTGTTCCATTATCGCAATCATGGTGCTGCTGAAGGTCGCGTATTAGTGGGATTACAAGCCTCAGAGAGTAACTCTCGCCAACTACAAGATGCACTGCTCGATATCGGTTATAACTGTACCATGCTCAATGACAATATCGGCTATCAGCTGTTTTTGAAATAATTGGCGTAAATCTAAGTACTCATTTATCAAGGCGGTATTTCAATCATGGAAAACCGCCTTTAATAAATGGTTATTATTCATTTTTAATTATCATTAATAGGTAT
>NZ_JBQSVP010000075.1:0-14784 GCF_052376345.1 Psychrobacter sp. AOP5-GZ1-6
AATATAGTCAATAACATCATTCATCTCGCTATTCATAAGGTGAATTCCAATAAGACTATTATGAAAGTTTACTGAGCAAAGCTGAAGAGGGTAAAGGTCACTTTGCGACAACCGATGACGTTTGGTTTTTTAGTCTATTTAATGGTTTGCTAAGATGGGGTCTGAGACTAAGCGCCATAAGGATAGGCGCTTATTTTGAGAAAGAATAGCGGTTTTTTCTAAACGTAAGGCGACATTCACGTGTGCCGATTCGTGAGAGGTTTTGTGTGTTTAATGGCGACTAAACATCGTTGTTATGATGATTGTTATAACGACCCCACCAAGAGATAAACGATACCAAGACAGCACCTAATACCATCAGTCCCAGTGTTGTGAGCCAATGCGCACCTGTAGGGTAGTGCCATGGCATCACATTGACGACGGTCTCACTATCAAGTGTGTTTAAGGCATCTACTTTCCATGGCCATATCTTCACCAAGGATCCTGCGATAAAGCCTGTGAGCAGTGCCAACATTGCTTGATAATAGCGAGATAGCAGCCATTTGAGTGCGTGGGTAAATAGTAGTAGTCCAGTGAGCATTCCTGCCATAACTGTGAAAATGGCTGTGAAATTAAGGGTGTGTACCGCTTCTAATACAGCGTCATAAGCACCTAGTAATAAGAGGATAAAGGAGCCGGATATCCCTGGTAATATCATGGCACAAATCGCAATTGCTCCTGCAAAAAACAAATAAGCTAAGCTTGGTGTGGTGGATAGCAACGGCAAACTGCTAATAACCACAGCACTAACGAGACCTGCTGCAAACAGCAGCGCTCGGCTTATATTCCATCGTTTAATCTCGCTTAATAATATAAAGATGGTGGCGACGACCAGTCCAAAAAAGAACGACCAAATTAGTAACGGCTGGTTATCTAATAGGTGCTTGATAATGCCTGCTAAAGTGGCAAAACTGGTGGCGATACCGAGCAACAAGCATAATAAAAATGTCGCATCAACCTGCCGCCACACAGCAAACAGGCCCTTGACACCACCTTCTTGTCGGAATATCTGCCACAGATTGGGACCGATGCTACCGAGAGCGTTAATCAGACGCTCATAAACGCCAGCAATCAGTGCGATGGTACCGCCAGAGACGCCAGGCACGATATCCGCTGCGCCCATCGCTATTCCTTTGATATACACACCTAACAGTGCTTTTGGACTATCGGTAGCAGTCGCATGGGTATCCAATGGCTGAGAGGCTGACGACTCGCTTGGTCGCGGTGATGGTGATGCCGTCATGGACAATCCTTGATTATTTTGAAATAAGTGTTGGTGATAAAAAGTAAGCGTGGGGAGTAGATAGCCATAGTTGTGTTCAAGCTATAAATCTAAAGATAAAGCTATTAGAATATTGGTTTGAACGATAGCAACACAGCACGAAAGCCAGATTAATGATAAAACATTAACCTAGCTTTTTATATGAATGTGAGCGTGATTGTAAGCATTTGGCATTTATTCAGCAGGAGCAAGTGCTGGATAGCCAAGCGCATAAAGCGTGCCTTCAAGTCCAGTCACATTGATAGCAGAATCGGCACGTGCTTGGACAATAGGTTTGGCATGATAGGCAACACCTAAATCAGCGATGGCCATCATTGGTAAATCATTCGCACCATCACCAATACAGACAACTTGCGACATATCTATGCCTAAACGCTCTGCTGTGTGTTCGACGATCGCCGCTTTTTTGGCACCATTTACGATAGGCAACTGAACATGACCAGTGACTTTACCTTCTTCAATATCTAAGAAGTTTGCATGTACTTCATCAATCCCCAATTGCTCTGCGATATAACGGGCAAAATAAGTAAAGCCACCTGATACCAATACCGTGTGATAGCCCAAAGTTTTGAGTGCACTGATGGTGGTACGAGCACCTGGTGATATTGTTAAGTGGTTACAGATATTATCGAGCACGTCAGTTGGGATGTTTTTTAACAACGCCACACGTTGGGCAAAAGATTCGTCAAAATCGATTTCGCCGCGCATTGCTGATTCGGTGATGGCAGCGACTTTGTCACCGATACCTGCCGTTTTGGCTAGTTCGACGATGACTTCTTGCTCGATTAAAGTAGAATCCATATCAAAACAGGCAAGCTTATGGGTACGTAGCATATGACCGACGGATAAAATATGACAGTCGACGACATCTACGTTATCTGCGCTATCGGCACTGCGAGTGTTTTTATATTCTTCAGCCAAATCATGACGTAAACGTGCGGTCAGCTGATCGTCAATGATATGAGCGGCGGCGGTTTTTTTGGCAGGGTGCATTAATGTGTCAGTGACTGGTACTAGCAGATAGCGAAATACTTGTGACTGCGTAAATGGTAAACGCTGTGCATTTTTTGCTGTTGGCTCTATGTCAGAAACACTAATATTGACAAAGCTTGCATCGCTGTCTTCAGCAACAGTGACCAGATGCCAGTTTGGCTGCTCATCGACCCATGATTGCACATATTGATGAATATCAAGGGTTGATATTTTAGTCGGTAGCACCACAATCAGGGCGAAAACAGGTAGTGACTGTAACGCGTCAAAGTCATGTAAATTGGTATCGCTAGGTAAGAGAGACGCAATAGAATCAACGGCTTGTTGCCATGCTTTGCTGTCTTTTGGTAACGAATAAGATGTATTGTTTGGCATGGCTCAATTGTCCCTTGTATGCTCATATAAGATTGGGAATAATAGCAGTTTTCCTTGGCAGCGCCTATAGAGGACACGCAAAGTATTAAGGTGTCTGGAAAACGGCTGTAATAGATAAAGAAGCATTTAAAATTGAATGCTATTATCATAAAATTATAAAGCTGCTAACGCTATAAGACTGGTTATGGTGATATAGTAGAGAGGATAGCGGACTGTATTCATGATAAAGTTATCAGTCATAGCTCGTTCAGTATGCACCAGTTTATTAACGTATCATTTATAACGAACATTTTATGCCTGTGTCCGTTATAAATATGTATGCTGCATCATTTTTTAAAATTAGCCAAAAAATGAGCGATAGCCTTGTTTTTTAATTTCTTTTATCCAAAAAAGTTTAACATATCATGACGTATTTAGCGCCGCGGCAAGGGTTGTTTGCCATTATTCTTCTGGTTAGTTTTTGTTTGCAGACTCTCTTATTGGTCATTAGTACTGATCAACAGTTGAGCAAAAGTCGCGCGTTAAAAGGCGAGCAGATGGTTGCACAGCTGATTGATGAAGCTAGGCTGTCTTTAGAAAATAAAGACCGTGTCAGCCTAAGTGTGATTGCCAATCGCTATACCAGCGAGCAAGACGTAACAAAGATACTGATCACTGACAATAAAGATGAAGTATTAGTGCCAGTTGGCAATGCCCCTATGCAGCAGGGTGAGACGATTCGTCAAATTGCTACGAATGGTGATGCTGTCATTGGTAGTGTTGCTCTGACCTTAAAGGATATTAGTAAAGGCGAGATTATCGCCATGCAATGGCCGTTTGTCATTGGCACTATGCTGCTGCATTTACTACTTTGGCTCATTTATGGCTATATTGCCCGTCCAACCAAAGAGCAAATCAATGCGCTCAGCCGTGATATTCAAGATTTGCATCGCGATCAGTATGTAGAAATCAATCAGCGCAATCGTAATCGCGAAAGCCGATCAGTGGATAGCCAAGTAAATGAACATAAAGAAACAGCCAGTCCCGTTGAAAACCCAATAGAAAAACCAACAACCAATGCTCGTAAATTTAATGTACATAGTGAAGTAAATGAGTATTTAAGAACGCAACAGAATCAAGGTGTGGAAAGTGATGCGACAGGACCTATGGCTAGTGCTGTCGATAACACCGCTACTGAGCAAGTAGAGAAAAGCACGACACAAGAAGAAACCAGTGATATTGATGACACGATTCATAAGTCTCATAATGCCACCCGCCTGTCTGCTACACGCTCACTTGATAGCGTGAGAGTGCAAATTGTCTTTCATGATGAGTTTAATATGCTTGAGCGCTTGGCACCTGCTCAACGTTTGCCGTATTTGGCATTATGTACGCAGCTACTGAACCAAGCGGTGACTGAGTTACTTAAGCAGCCGTTGCTGCTAGGTGTCAGCGCAATGAATGAACCACAATTCGATGATGGTGGTGCGAGTGTGGTGTTAAAAGCAGATAACAGTCATGCTAAGGTCGCGTTGGCAGGTGTGATGCTTGGTAAATTATACTTAATGCTCAACAAGATTATTCATGATAAGCATATTGAGCTTTCACGCTTTGCTTTACCTGCAAAAGTGGGTGTCAGCGATGACGCCCAAAGTGATGCTATGACGCAGCTACTACACAGCGTTGGCAAAAAAGAGCAAATGCTAATATTGCTCCCGAATGCTGGACTCAAACAAATCGGTAATCATGTGCAGGTTCAAAGTATCATGCGACCAACTACCGTTTATGAACGTGAGTGTGCCATATTCGATGGTGGTAATGACTCGATGATTCAACGATTAGCTGACGTCCGCAATTCAGTCCTAATGATCGAAAGTGAAGATGAGCCACATATTTCATAGAAAAGGTTTGGCGGTAACTATTTTCACCAATTTATGGATGATTGTCTGTTATATTGACTATATCGTTATCTTGGCTTAGCAGAGGAAAGTAATAAAAAGGATTGACAACGTTCAGTAGAGACTTTATAAGGCATATATATATTAATGTATTCTTAATAACTTTGCTAAAAACAATAGGAGTTTGCCATGAGTGACGCTGATATTGACGACGATTTTGATGGTGAATTTGTCGACGATGATGATGCAAAGATGGTGGAAGAGGCTGAGACTAGCGTGCGTACGCGCTTAAGCAGTCTTGAGAAGCGTCGGCTAATCGACAATCTACTAGAAGAAAAACGTTTGGCCAAAGAGTTAAAAGACGATTTAGATGACATAGATAACTTTGATGAAGATGACGACGATTGGGATGATGAGGACTTTTAATTTTTAGAGTGATGTTATGACTAAAGTGAGAAAACGTCATGTCATTTCAGTCGACTAAAGTGTTGAAGTAATAGATTATCAGCTGGTTTTATTAGGGCGTGTCCTCAACCCAATCGATAGTCATCTAAATGGGTTGAAATGGCTACATATTGCCGAACAGCAGCAAATAGCTAACTGATATCTCGATACTAGACTGACATTTCGATACTATCTGCGCTATTTTCCTTGTTTGACTGCCATTTATCTCATTTTTATTATCCTCTCTAAAATGAGAACACGCCTTAACTCACTGATCTTCTGTTTTCCCAATTTTATGGTTGTCATCAACCTATTTTGAATGTGTTATTCAGATAATCTTTAAATAATCTGTGACCTTGCATTTAATCAATCATTTATGACGACTGTAGCAATCTACTTTTCAAGGACAATTACACCATGAGTAACCAATTAAGTTTTGATGAATTACTAGACTACTTGGATAATCAAGAGAGTCAGTTTGTACTTGACAGTGTCGCTGCGCATGGATTTTTGACAGCGACGGTCATTGGGCGTCCGTTACCTAACTGGATGGATGCATTGTTTGAAGGTCATGTTAGCGAAATACCAGAAAATGTCATCGATGGCATTAAACGCTGGCGTGACTCTATCATGGCTGAGCTAAAAAACGAGACACCTATCGAGCTGCCATTTGGTGAAGATGCGGGTGACGAAGAGGTGGCTGTCGATTTTTCAGATGAGTCAGATATCGTTGCTTGGTCAATCGGTTTTGTCGATGCGATGTATGGTGAGGAAGCCAGTGATTGGTTTGAAGATGAAGAAACAGCAGAAGACGTGGCGGTATTGACCTTGCCAATGATTGTACTGAGCGGTATCGATGATGAAGATCCAGAGCTCGCTGAGATGCGTAAAGACGAAGATAAAATGGTACAAATGGCCAATAGCATCGAAGGCAATTTGACTGAGCTTTTCTTATTGTTTCATACCAATGATTAATTTTAGATATATCACCAAACGCCACAGGCCAATTATGAAAAAGCTATTATTATGTTCGATTTTGGGATTTGTTAGTTTGGTCGGTTGCACTACAACATATTCTTTAAACACGAAGAGTAATGTAAGTGTAGCGAAGATGAAGGTGGACTCAGTGAATGTTACCTTGAAGCAAAAATATGACAATCCAGTGTTTTATAGCCAAGCTGATATTGAAACGTATGTTAGTAATTGTTTAGTTACTGAGCTGTCTAAAGAGGGCAAGTACCAGGCGAATGCAAATGCTGGTTTAGATATAGATGTAGAATATAGAAGAATTTACTCGGGTGAAGCCTTTGGTATGAAAAAATCTATCGGCAGCCCCGAAATTGCCTATAGCTATCAAGTTGTTAGTGACGACAAGATCCTACAACAAAATGAAGAAAAAGAGCTTTTTGTGAATGCAGGATTATTAGGAAACTTTAACTATGTAGGTAATACTGAAAAAGAAGATGAAAATATGTATATAGATGCGTTATGTCGTCATATCGCTCAGAAAATTTACTGATTTTTTAATTAGGTCACGATACTATGCAACTCTCTAACCTTGAACACTTACCTAATTATCAAATCACCGAGCGTTTAGATGTGGTGTACGGCAGTACGGTACGCTCAAAGCACGTCGGTAAAGACTTGTTTGCTGGACTAAAAAACATCGTCGGTGGTGAGTTGACGGCTTATACCGAGCTGTTAGAAGAGTCGCGTCAAGAAGCGATAGACCGCATGATTGTCAAGGCAGAATCTTTGGGTGCTGATGCAGTCGTTGGTTTGCGTTTTTCGACCTCTAGTATCGCACAGGGAGCTTCTGAGCTATTTGTTTATGGTACTGCTGTCAAAGCGATACCCATGCCGCAGCAGTCATTTCAAAATCCGCCAAGCGATTCTCATTATCAAACGGGTCAATCGCATCACTCAGGTCAACACCCAAGTACGCAAACCCCATCATCAGAACCTACTGATGAGTTGCCACGTTTCAATCCTTTTGGTTAGATGACCGAATCTTAAAGCAGTGATGCTTTTGTATGATAAGAGACGTGCCATGAACAATTCCCTTACCCAATTTCTCATCAACTATGCACCGTTTGTTTTATTATTCGCAGCTGGTTGGTTTTTTGGCACGCGTCATGAGCGTCAGCATTTGGCACAGTTGAGCATCGACGAGCAAGCACTGAGTCATATTATTGTATCAAGCGAACGCTTTTATCGTCCCAATATCGCGGCTGATAGTCAGGGTGAGTTGGTACTAGGTAGTGTGGTGATCGGTCAAGATTACTTCAAAATGATTATCGCCCGTGTCTTAAGTATCTTTGGTAAAAATCTGACCACCTACGAGACGTTATTAGATCGCGCCCGCCGTGAGGCTATCGTACGGATGCGTACTGAGGCCAATGCCAAAGGTTGTAATCATATTTATGGTCTGCGCCTTGAGGTGACTAATGTCAATCAACTGGGTAGCATGGTAGAAGCCATCGCCTATGGTACGGCAGTCATCAGTACTGACCGTCACTAAAGTCCTGCCAATTTAAGATATATCCTTAATCTTACCTTCTTTCTTATCCCCAAAATAAGCACTTGTCTTAGGGTATGTCCTCATTTTAAAAATGATGATCAAAATAAGATAAATTGCAGTCAAACGAGGAAAATAGCGCAGATAATATCGGGATATTAACCAGATATTTGACGATGTTTGGCAAAATTTAGCTATTTTTAGCCCATTTAGAGGGCACTCGTTTGAATTGAGGACACGCCCTAGTTATCCTTGCGTTGCTATCACTGTCTAACAAGAAATTATAGAGGGTCGACTATATTATGCTTGAACTTTTCTTCTGGGGCTTCCTGCTACTTTTACAGATTGTTTTTGGGCTACTGATATTTTATGGTGTGTTTAAAGTGATGCTCTGGTCTAGTCGTACAAAGCTTTCAAAACGTACTTCAAGCTCATCTTCTGGAGATGACGTCAACAACAGTAACAGTAATCATAGCGGATATAGCAGCAATGATTCTTGTGGTGACAGCGGTAGCGATGGCGGCGGGTGTGATTGATTCTTTTCTTAGCGACAAATCTACTCGTTCTAAGCCTAATAATATAAATAATGGTATACCCTAAAGTTTTTCTGTACTTTTATATGGCGGATATCCTACGTTTGAATACTGACTGGTGAGTAGTTGAATAAAATGGATAAAGCTGCCTTTACAACGATATACTTTATGATACCGCTCTATTACGATTATTGAATATATATGAAAGATGGCATGGAATGCTGTCGAGTAATGTTGTCATACAAAACGTTGATGACGTCGATGGCTTTTACCCAAGATATCAGCAGGATTGGCTGATTAAGCATCACAAAGTTGTCATAAAACTGCCTATGTAAGGGCTCTATCTACAAGGATGTAGTTATGGAAGGTGTGGAGTTAGTCACGTTTGTAAATTCAAAAGTCATTCCCATTGGAATTTTTCTGATTATGATGGGAATGGGTCTATCCTTAGTCACCAATGACTTTAAAAGAGTCGTCAAATACCCTAAAGCAGTCGCGATAGGACTCACCAATCAGTTGCTGTTCTTACCATTAATTGGTTTTGCTTTGGCAAGCCTGATGTCACTAGAGCCTGAATACGCAATTGGGGTTATGTTATTGGTACTGTGCCCTGGTGGCACCACATCAAACCTATTTACCTATTTGGCCAAAGGCGATGTCGCGCTTTCGGTGACCATGACAGCTATCTCAAGCGTGGTCACGGTATTTAGTATTCCTATCGTACTCAGCTTTTCGCTCGTGTACTTTATGGGTGCTGGTAGTGAGTTCCAATTACCAGTGGTCAAGACCATGGTCAGCCTAATTGCACTGACTATCCTGCCTGTTAGTATTGGTATGCTGATCAAACGTTATGCCCCCAGTGTGGCAGATAAAACGCAGGTTCTGGTTTCTCGTTTTGGCGTGATATTTTTGAGCTTTTTGGTTCTATTCTTGAGCTATGTGCAAAAAGATATCATTGTAGAGGCCTTAATAGCCACTGGCCCTGTATCATTGATATTAAACGTGTCAACGATGGCACTTGGTTATTACACCAGTAAATGGTTCGGTCTGAATCCAGAACAAAGAAGATCGATTACTATGGAAGTTGGCCTACAGAACAGTACGCTTTCGATGTTTATGGCATTGACACTATTGGCCAATTATAAAATGTCGCTGACGCCAGCTATTTATACGCTAATTATGTTTTTAACCGCAGGTATTATGGTGAGAGTATTTAGCGCGCAACACAATAAGGCGAAGCAAATTGAGATAGACCGTAGTGTGATGGCAGCACGTAGGCTTTAACTTCGGGGCTTTATGTTTGGGGCTTAAGTTTTTAAACTTGAGCTTCTAAAATTGAGCTTCTAGACCTGAACTTTTAGGTTTGAGTTGGAACTCAAGCAACCGCCTTTTAATGAAGCGTTTGGTAAATTGCGGTCACCGCTTTATTGACTGAACCCCATAACTGGCTTGATATTTTAAAGCTTGTCATGGGGTTTTGCACTCGCAGTCGTCATAACTCATTCTCTTATTATTGCCGACAAGTGGCAGCAGGCAATGAGACATAGAGGAGAGCAGGGCTAAAAACACAGCTGGGCTAAGAATAAAGCTTAACGATGACGTGCATTTACTCTGGCTTTAGCGTTAGCTGTCTGCTCTTTTACTTTTTCAACTTCAAATAGGAAGGTACGGTTTTTGAGCACTGCGACAAACACCACGCCACCGATCGTATTGCCCACCAGCACTATCGCTAAAAACAGTAAGTAACGCCAAAGACTGACACTACTGCCATACAGTAAGGCAGAAAACACCTCGATGTTGCCCACGATACTATGATGTAAACCTAAAAACCCGATACTGCCTGTGATGATGGTGACTAAGACAATTCGGCTAAGGGTATCGCGTGCTGAGGTCACTAGCCATGCGGTAACGCCCATCATCCAACCAGCCAGTACTGAACTGCCAAATATCACCCACCACTCAAACGTTAAAACATGCTCGGCATAAGTGTCAATGTCGCTGGCACTAAACAGCTGCATGTTTAAGCCGAGGCCAATCATCAATGCGGCAAATAAACAACCACCAACCAGATTACCAGCGATGACAATGCCCCATAAACGTAGCAATTTATTCAAGGGTTCAATACCGTTGAGCACTGGCAAGCTTAGTAGGGAGGTTTGCTCGGTAAATAATAACGACTGACCGATGACCACAATAATGAAGCCGATGGGGTAAAGTAATGAGGCGAGTACGATGGCGTATTCACTGGGTATGACTCCGCTGAGGAGCGCAAAAGCCGATAAAATCATAAAGAAGCTAATACCAATTTCAAGCCCAGCGGTAAAAGCACTGGTAAAGAGTGAGCCAAGCGAGCGCTCAAAGGTTTCTTTGGCGTCCATGACTTGCTCGACTAGGATGCTGGCATAGCTTTTTGCATGACTCGAATCATTGTCATTGGCGACTTTTTTGATGGTTTCTTTGTCTTCGTCACTGATTTCTTCTGGGAGATCATCCTCTTTTATGTCTTCAGTGGTCTTTGTTTTATCAGCATCGTCACTGTCTTTGTTGTTGCCATTAGCACTAGTATTGTCATTAGCTTTGCTATCGGCGCTGTCTTCCTCAGAGTCTTTTTGGTTGCTTTTTTGCTGACTGTCTTGACGGCTTTCTTTTTGACCTTTTTGCTTTCCTGCTTTATGACTGTCATCAGCCACACCCTCATAATCTGCATATGAGTTCTGTGGGTCTTTTTGATGATTAGTATGACTATCAGTATCTTGGGGCACGGTAAGCTCACTGGTTAAGAGGGAATAATTTTAGTATCTGATCTATTCTATAGCAGGACTATAATCTATTATGTTTAGTATTCAGCTGATTGCTGTTGTTAATTCTTTATCCTGACTCTTAGTCAAATCTATTTTTTAGTAGACCTCTTGCAAAAGTACCAGTTCATTGACTTCCACTAATAGAACCGCAAGAACTAGCGATGACTTATGCAAGAGGTATAATGTAGCGGTGAGAGATTATGAGAACATTATCTAAATATAGCCCTTGGCAAAGCGAGATGGTAGTGACGGCTAGTCTTCTGAAGCTTGATTTATTATCCGATAAGCAAATTGTCGAATAAGCTCATTACTTACTTGATAACGAATACTACGATGATGAGATGTTATCGATAATTGATGATGACCCTATATATCCGAGAGGCAATAAAGAGTCACTTCAAAGAGCACTTTCTGGTTTAGGCTTTCCAGATATTAATACAGAGCAGGCTAAGTGGATTTATACTTATGCCATCGTTCATGTATTTATTGAACAGCCTGAAAATTACCATATTTTTGAGGATAGTCAGTTAGATATTTATAATAAATTCTATGAGTTTTTAGATGAGGGTAGTCATCTACAAGCAGTAGATGGGTTTAAAGGTTTGATTTATCAATTAGATGATGCTTATGGCAACGTAAAAATGGGAGAAGTTTACAAAGGTTATAATGATCCATCGACGCTAATGATCTTAGAAAAAGAGTTTTTTCGACTTTGTAAGCAGTGGGTGAAAGATAATAAGCCAAAGATAGAGTGTATTTTCGAAGAGCTATACGCTTAAATGACCTTAGCATCTAACAAAATCTGCCTATCTGCGTTAAAATCACTCTATTCATTATTTTCCTAATTTTTATATTAGCTTTAATCCAATTAATTTTGATCACATTCAATCAATAAAAGATAATGCCATTATGAGTAACCACAACCTCACCACATCTATTCAAGCGGCCTTAAGCCAGTTAGAGAATGCGTATAATCCTGCACAAGTCGAAGCAGGCATGTATCAAAGCTGGGAAGAGAGCGGCTATTTTCAGCCGACATTTGATAAAGACGAGTCGTTTTCTATCGCGCTACCACCGCCGAACGTTACAGGCTCGCTGCACATGGGTCATGGCTTTAACAATGCGATTATGGATGCACTCACGCGTTATCACCGTATGGATGGTGACAATACGCTGTGGCAACCGGGTACAGATCACGCTGGTATCGCCACCCAAATGGTTGTTGAACGTCGCCTAGAAGCGCAAGGCTTGAAGCGCCGTGATATGACGCGTGCAGACTTCATCGATAAAGTGTGGGAGTGGAAAGAAGAGTCGGGCGGCAATATCACCAGCCAAATTCGCCGTTTGGGCAGCTCGGTTGACTGGTCGCGTGAGCGCTTTACCATGGATGATGGTCTATCCAACGCGGTAAAAGAAGTGTTCGTTCGTCTGTTTGATGATGGTCTTATTTATCGCGGTAAGCGTCTAGTGAATTGGGATCCTAAGTTCCAGACTGCGCTGTCTGACTTAGAAGTAGAGAACCATGACGAAAAAGGCAGCTTGTGGCATTTCCGCTATCATTTCACCGATGCAGACCTAACCACTCAAGATGGCAAAAACTATCTGGTAGTAGCGACCACGCGTCCTGAAACCTTATTAGGTGATACCGCTGTCGCCGTCAATCCTAGCGATGAGCGTTATGCACACTTAGTGGGCAAGACCATTACCTTACCAATTACTGGTCGTGTCGTACCTATCGTCGCTGATGACTATGTCGAGAGCGACTTTGGTACGGGCTGTGTCAAAATCACCCCAGCGCATGATTTTAACGATTATGAATTGGGTCGTCGTCATGACTTGCCATTGATTAATATCTTGGATGAGCGCGCCAATATCCTACCAGCGATGGAAGTCTATCCTGATCTGCAAACGCGTGAGCCAGAGCTAGAGACCACGCCTAGCGAGTATGCAGGGCTAGAGCGTTTCGCTGCGCGTAAGTTCCTTGTGGCGCAAGCAGGCGAGCAGGGCTGGCTAGAAGACATCGAAGACTACGCCCTAAAAGCCCCACGTGCTGAGCGTGGCGGTACGATCGTTGAGCCATGGTTGACCGATCAGTGGTATGTCGCGGTCAAAGAGCTGGCCAAGCCTGCGATTGACGCAGTAGAAGACGGCAGCATCGAGTTCGTCCCTGCGCAGTACAAAAACATGTACATGGCATGGATGACCGATCTACAAGACTGGTGCATCAGTCGTCAGCTCTGGTGGGGACATCGTATCCCTGCATGGTATGACGATGCGACGGGTGAAATCTATGTGGCCCGTGACGAAGTGGAAGTACGTAGCAAGTATAATCTCAGCGACGATGCCGTATTGCGCCAAGATGATGATGTGCTCGATACGTGGTTTAGCTCGGGTCTGTGGACGTTTAGTACGCTTGACTGGGCAGACGTCAACGCTGATCCGCGCGTGATGGACACTTTCCATCCAACCAGCGTGCTCGTGACAGGTTTTGACATTATTTTCTTTTGGGTCGCCCGCATGATCATGATGACCATGCACTTCGTGAAAAACGAAGACGGCACGCCGCAAGTACCGTTTAAGACCGTCTATGTGCATGGTCTGGTACGTGATGGTAATGGTCAAAAAATGTCAAAATCAAAAGGTAATGTCTTAGATCCAATCGATCTAATCGACGGTATTGATCTAGAAGCGCTGGTAGACAAACGCACCAGCAATATGATGAATCCAAAAGACGCGGCCAAAATCGAAAAGCAAACGCGTAAAGAGTTCCCAGAAGGCATCCCAGCGTATGGAACCGACGCACTGCGCTTTACCTTTACCTCATTGGCCAGTACTGGTCGCGATATCAACTTTGATCTAAAGCGTGTCGAGGGCTATCGTAACTTCTGTAATAAAATCTGGAACGCCAGTCGTTTTGTACTGATGAACTGTGTCGATGGCGAAGGCAGTGCCAAGCCTATCGATCAAGCGGCCAACCCTGATGTTTGGGAGCTACCAGAAAAATGGATCATGAGTCGTCTGAACTCTAGTATTGCCAATATCCATCAGCATTTCGCCCAGTATCGTCTCGATATGGTCAGCCAAGATATCTATGAGTTTATCTGGAATGAGTACTGTGATTGGTACGTTGAGCTAGCCAAAGCCAGTCTAAACGATGACTCAGTGTCGGATGAGCGTAAAGCGCAAATCCGCTATGTGCTACTGCATGTGCTAGAGACAGCACTACGCTTCACTCATCCAATCATGCCGTATCTGACTGAGCAAATCTGGCAGACCATCGCGCCGCTACTGGGTCGAAAAAACACCGACAGCATCGTGGTCGCTGACTATCCACAGACCGATGATAGCCAAATCAGTGAGCAGACAGAAGCGGATATGGCGTGGTTACAGGAGCTAATCGCGAGCGTCCGTAACATCCGTGGTGAGATGAAACTGGGTAATGCGGTACGTTTACCAGTACTGCTACAGAATATCTCGCTAGCAGAAGATGAGCGCCTATCGCGCATTGCCAATCAGTTTAAAGCGCTCGCTAAAGTAGATAGCTTAGCCATCGTCAAAGAGGGCGATGAAGTACCGCTATCATCATCAAGTATGGTCGGTCAGCTACGCGTACTCGTACCGATGAAAGGGTTAATCGATCCTACGGCTGAGCTGGCACGTCTGGATAAAGCGCATGAAAAGCTACAAAAGCAAGCTGATGGTATCGCGCGTAAGCTAGGTAATGAAGGCTTTGTCAGCAAAGCACCTGCACAAGTGGTCGAAGCAGAGAAAGCGAAACTGGCTGAGCTAGAAGGGCAGTTGACCGCGATGACGGCGCAAATGGAAGAGTTGAAAGCGTTGTAATGTTTCTAAATTAGCTACGAAAAAGCCACCTAATTTTAGGTGGCTTTTTTATACTCATAAAAGTCTTCAAACGTTGATTACA
>NZ_JBQSVP010000076.1:0-14719 GCF_052376345.1 Psychrobacter sp. AOP5-GZ1-6
CCTAGCAAAAGCGCTCAAAAGAAGTGATCGTATTTTGTTACGTTGACTTGTGTCTGAGCGCAAATCGATCAATGATCCTTTTTTCATAAAAGTTTTAAAAGGATAAAATCGCATGCACTCAGTCTATGAAGATAAACGAATTCCGCTACAAATCCGTCGTTTGATGATTTTTGATGAAATTTGCCAACTGGCTAGAAGTAAGCCTGATGAAATTGTGCATTTATCGCCTTATACTCAATTATCATTTGGTGTGATGTATTTACTAGATTTTAAAAGGTTTGTAGCCTTTGGCGGTATGTTCGAGTATGCGTACACGCGAGAGGAGGTTATTGAGCAGCGTATTTCTGTCACTCCTAATGATGAGCTAGTGATGTGTGCATTGACGGTCAACTTAAAAGCTTTTACCAAACCTACTCGCAATCCAGTTCAGCTTTTATGGCAGTGGAATGATTATGTGAAAAATAGAATGCACGCTTATGTTGATTATCGTGAAGAGCATTTTTTCAAAATTAATGACGAGATTGATTGGAATTACCCAGCGCATAAATTTCATCAGCGTCTCGTTGCTACTGCAAGATTACCGCTATGGGATGATAGAGATGAGTTAATTACTGATGTGTACCGCGACAAAAAAGGAAAGCCGAGACCTGAGCGCTACAACGAGAAGCGGTTAGTATAACTTTCGATAGTAGCCACGGCTCACAAACTCAATAATGCCTCTATCGCGTAACACTTGTAATTGCTGACGAATTTTATCTTGAATATGTTTGTTTTTGGGATGTTTGCGTTTTAACTCATCAGCAAAAGTATAAACTTGCTTTAGCGAAAAATCCGTATCAAGTCTGTCGATACACTGCCAGACATCTAGTGTCCAACCACGAGAAGCATTAGTTTGCTTACGTAAAAATAAGGTTTTTTGAAATTGTTGAGTGACATCATCGCGCGGTATGACTTGCTGATTTTTAACCAAAAACACTTTGCCCGATTCTGGCACTTGGCGTAAGTCGATATTACAGCCGACCCAACCTGCACGCTTGGCAGTCGCTGATAATGGCTTACGCTTGATAATAATATCAGGCTTAAAGAATTGCTTAGGAATAATTAAAAAGTTATTTACCGTCAGCTCTTTTGAGTATGTCAGGAAGAAAAAATTGGGATTATCCTCACTATTGATGCGTTCAATCATTGTCTTATAAGCACCATCATTAATAATGTTACTTAATTTAGATTTTTTACTTTTTAGCTCATATTGCTCACTACAGTTTGCGCAATAAAAGTCAGCAACTGGTTTACCGTTCGTAAATTCTGATAACGGTTGAGTGTTACAGTTAGGGCAGTAGCTATTGGTTGCGACCCAATTCTCACTCAATACTCGAATTATTTGGCTGGGTGACTTATAGTTTTTAGCAAGACTTTGATTGAAATGTAGATTCATAAAATGTTTTCATTCTTAATAGATACGTCAATATTGATGACAATAGCCTATGAGTATTAAGCCATATAAATGTGCCTAGCTAGCAAGATAATGCATAAGCTAAGCAAATAACATTGAAAATCGCACGGTTCAGTGCTAAATTCTAGCAAACATTTGCCTCGCGAGTTGCCATGAGCACGCCCACACCTGAAACGCCTCCTAAACGTCCCAATGATGAACCATCGAATAAGTATGATAACAGTGTTGAAGAGCGTGTCGATACCACACTATCAGACTCACGACCGATAGTGGATGAAGTGGAGGAAAAACCAGCGACAGACGTTTCACTCATAAGCGGGGATAGCAAGCCACGTAAATATAAAGTGGACAATCAATCGTTTTTTATGCAGCGTGGATATCAGGTGTTGCTCGTGCTTGGATTGATTGCTGTATTTTTCTTAGTGATGGTTTATCAAACCTTATTCGGACGTATCGAGCAACCAGCGCAGAAGGTTACGATTGAGCAGGGTCAAACTTATTATGGCTTACTGCCGCAGTGGCAGCAGCAGATTCCGCTGTTTTCGGTGAGCGTGGCTAAGATGTATGTCAAATCGCAAGTCGATGCGCCACTACATGCTGGGATTTATCAACTACCAGAAAACCCAACCATGGCTGAGGCGTTGCAAGTGCTAGCACAGGGGGCAGATGCAGCGATGGTAAAAGTACAAATCATCGAAGGCAAAACCTCGAAAGACTTGTATCAAATATTACGTGCTAATGATGGCATCAAAAAAGAAGTGCTAATCGAGGGTAGCGACAATGCCAGTATCGCTAAGGCGTTAGAGCTAAGTAGTATACTGCCAAGCTCTGTGACTGATAGTGATGATGCTATCGTCAATTATAATCTAGAAGGTTGGTTCGCCCCTGATACTTATTATTATGGTGAGAACACCAGTGATAAACAGGTATTGACTGACTTGTATAAACGCCAGCAGCAAGCGCTAAATGATGCATGGGAAAGCCGTGCACCGGACTTGCCTTATGCCACACCTTATGAAGCGCTAGTGATGGCGTCTATTATCGAAAAAGAAACCGGCGTAGCAGAAGAGCGTCCGTTGGTGTCTGCAGTATTTAGAAACCGTCTGAATCAAGGCATGCGCATGCAAACGGATCCGACCATTATCTATGGTATGGGTAGCCGCTATGATGGTAATATTCGTCGTCAGGACATCAATGAAAAAACGTCTTATAATACGTATCAAATTGATGGCTTACCACCAACGCCAATCGCACTGCCATCTGCGGCCTCCATCGAGGCAACTCTGCATCCAGCAGACAGCGAGGCATTATATTTTGTAGCGACGGGTAATGGCGGTCACAAATTTACCAATAGCTTGGCTGAGCATAACCAAGCGGTAAAAGATTATTTAAAAGTCATGCGCGAAAAGAAAGCACAAGCAGCAGCAGAGTAACTTGGTATATAAAGCCAGCACTTCTATCGCTTCTCAAAAAACCTATCATTTACTGAGCGTTGTGTCATTAGCTATCTAACTACATGACGCTTATCAATGACACAAGGTCATATCATGTCAGCACCTGTACAAGAGCAGTTATCTCAAACAACCTCGCCTAAAGAAAACCCCGATATTATGCCTAATCAAGGGCGTTTTATCAGCTTTGAAGGGACAGAAGGCGTGGGGAAAACCACCGCTATTGATCAACTGTGCTCACGTCTACAAGACAATGGCATCGACTATCTGCGTACCCGTGAGCCGGGTGGCAGTCCGTTTGCAGAGCGTTTGCGAGAGATATTACTAGACCCTGTGACCGATATTAATGACGATACAGAGTTATTGCTACTATTTGCCGCGCGCTGTGACCATATGCAGCAAGTCATTCTACCTGCGTTACAACGCGGTACATGGGTGATATGCGACCGCTTTACTGATTCAAGCATTGCCTATCAGGGCTTTGGTCGTGCGCATGGTGATGCAGCAGTACGAGCCAAGATTGATGCGCTTATCGAGCAATTTGTGCCCCAGTTGCCTGAGCTGACATTGTGGTTAGACTTGCCTGTATTAGAAGGCATGGCACGCGCTAATAAGCGCAGTGCTGCGGATCGTTTTGAGCAGCAAGCCACTGAGTTTTTTACGTGGGTGCATCAAGGATTTGGTACGCTTGCCGCGCAGTATCCCGAACGTATACAGCGTATTGATGCATCAGGAAGTACCGATGAGGTGAGTGCGCGTGTGTGGCAGGCAGTACAAGATAAGTTGGATATTAAATAGAGTAAAATCGCTATAAAAAGTGACAGCATGAACTTCGTTTGCAGTATTAGCTATAAATAAGCATGCAACAAAAAGCCCCAACAGTGTGTTGGGGCTTTTTGGTTACTAGGATGTGTTGGACGAAACAGCTTTATCGATTGCCGTCTATTTATCTATATTATCACCTACACTATTATCCATGTTCTTCGGCTCAGTATCTTTAGCGATATCAACCTCAGAGTTGGTCGTCATGTCTTTACCAGAGTCAGGAAAGCGATTAGGATCGAGCGTGCCTTTCTTGGTTTTAGGCGCATTACCGTTGCCGTTGGCACTGCTACTGGCAGATGCTTTAGTCTTGGATACAGCGGTTGAATTTGCTGACATCACTCCTGTATTGACCACAGAATCAGGCACTGTTTTTGTCTCGTCTGTCGCCGTGGTTGGTGAGTGCGTCGGTTCAGTATTGTTGCTTGGTTTGGTGGCTGTCTCACTGGCGCCATTTTGTTTAGCGACATCACTATTGTTATCATCATCAGCTGTTTGTTCAGAATTGTCATCGACCGGCTCATTTTCTTTACGCTTTTCAGGCGCTTTTGAGCTGGACTCAAAGCTGGCATCAGCGGCCATCCGTGCCTGTTCTTGCTTAGGCGTGACATCGACTGGTTTTGGCTGTACTTCATCCTCTATTACCAGTGAGATAAGCTTGCGATCACGTGGTACCGTACCATCGAACTTGTCGGTGATGACATGCAATTTGCCTTCTTTGTCTATGGTGTATAGCGGCACAAACTGCTTGTTATCCGCTTTGTATTGTTCAAAGCTGTAGCTATCGGTAATATTGGTGATTTTGATGCGAGCCTTTTTAGACAGCATGCTAGCCAGCTTGGTGTACGTTGCGTCTTTGCCAAACAGCCACTGCGATTGAAAGTTTGACTGCTTGTCTTCACGCTCGCTTTTGACTTTTTCATCACTGAATTTGAGGCGATATAGTTTACGCTCACCGAACTCATGACGATAATGAATCTCGGACAAGGTATTCATCTCTTTATCCATACTCATGGCAAACAGACGACCGATACCGATAAGGTCAAGGTTGTGATCGGCATGGTCAGAGATGGGGTTACCAAAATAAGTACGCAAACCACTCATGCGTGCACGGGCGATATTGGTATAGTTGTTGTGCGCAACGATGACATCAAAGCCTTGGTCTTTTAGAGATGTGGCTATCAATAACGCGATAGGGTTGGAGCCGACGATGAGGATACCATTGGTTTCAGGCTCACGGACACCAAGTAAATTACCGACCATTTTTGAGCCAATACCTTGAATCATAACTGTGCCAATGATGACCATAAATACTAAGGGTACGAGTAGCTCAACACCTTGAATATCGTACTCTTGTAGACGAATGGCAAACAGTGATGAAATAGCTGCAGCGACGATACCGCGTGGCCCAATCCAGCTAATCATTAGTTTTTCGCTAGTCTTCAAGTTTGAACCGATAGCCGATGCCCACACAGACAATGGACGTGCTACAAACATGACGATAGCGAGTAGTACCAATCCTGCAAAGCCGACACTCATTAAGCTTGCCAGCTCTACACGAGCAGCAAGAATGATAAAGAGTACAGAGATAAGTAGGATGGTTAAGGATTCATTAAACTCTAAGATAGTCTCACGCGGGAATTTTGGCCAGTTTGCTAAGGCCACGCCCAATACTGTGACGGTCAACAGACCAGACTCATGCTCTAAGTGGTTGGATATTGAAAACAAGACCAACACAAAGGCTAGTGTGAAGACATTGCGCAAAAACTCAGGAATCATATGGCGACGCATGAGAAATGCGAGCAGCCAAGCACCAGCCATCCCAAGGGCAGTTGCTAGTACGACGATTTTGGCAAACAGTAAGATACTGCTAGCTTCACCGCCAGAAATAATATATTCATAGACCAATACCACGGCGATTGCGCCGATTGGATCGATGATAATACCTTCCCATTTTAGGATGTTTGATATCGTCTTGTTTGGCCGTACACTGCGCAGTAGTGGCATAATAACTGTTGGACCAGTCACGCAGACCAGTGCGCCGAATAGCAACGCAATCAATGGATCGACATCAAATAGTAAATAAGTCGATAATGCCACGATAGCAATGGTAATCAGGACACCGACCGACACTAGCATTTGTACGACTGTACCATGCTGCTTAATCTCATCGAACTCTAAGGTCAGAGAGCCTTCAAAAAGAATAATTGCCACACCCAAAGAAATAAAGGGAAACATAAGCTCCCCCAATATTAAATCAGGATCGAAGATACCCAGTACAGGGCCCACGATAATACCAATCAGTAATAAAAATAAAATGGACGGTTGCTTTAAATACCAAGCCAACCATTGGGCGGCAATGCCGATCCCAACCACGCCAGATAATAATAGGGCGGTATCCATAAATTGATCCTTTTATAATCTTGTCATATTTTATATCTATCAATAGCTCTTGAATAATTGCTATAAGCAGCACTATAAATGATTTGATATCACTCTTTGTAGAGGTATGTTTCTAGCAAAGCTAAATAGCAGCAATGATAATTATCATGAATCACAACATGAGCCAGATATGATATATATACTATAAAGTAGTAAAGACAAAAGCATGCCTAGATAAATAATACCACCTTCAAAAGTACGATTAGCGGTGTCAACATTGTTTGCTCTACTAACTTGTTATCGGTAGTAGGTTTACTTGTTTTCCTTGCTACTTATATTTTAAAAATGGTTTAAAGCGCCTCTAGATATGCAAAAGATGGAAAATAAGGGTGATAATAGCCAGTAGTAGAGTTTTCTAGCTAACTTTTGTTTAATTATAAAACTATTTAGCTTGCTATCATAACATGATTTTATCTCATACTTACTGAGGCTGACTGTACCACGATATAGATACTCACTATAAAACTGCTAAGACGTTAACCTCATCAGCTATAAGTCTTTGTCATTGTTGTGATGGGCTGATTATCGTACTGTGCGGTCATCTTGCATAGACTATTATGAAATAATTGGGCACGGGGTTATTTTGCATTATCGAAATGACGATAAAATAAAAGATAATGCTTATCATACAGTAGCGTTATTTATCATGCACCTAGCGAGTATCACCAAGTGATTGTCATTTAATAAATAATGAAAATGAAGTAGCGATGAAAGTCTTGCTAAAATAATCTGAGCGAAAGCCACATTATCTTATAATAGCCATTAATAACAGCCAAGACATGCCTATTAACAATAATAACGATTACTTATATGGAGGATGATATGTCTATTAATATGTTTACAGTACCATCTAAGCTCAAGATGCAGCATTGGTTACAGCGTAGTACCCTAGCGTTTGCTGTCAGTACATCGATGGTTGCTGGTATCACTGCCACAACGATGACTAGCGTTCAGGCGGCGGTCACTACAGCCGATTTTTCTGACTTAGTCCAACAAGTCACACCTGCAGTTGCTCGTGTCAATGTCACCAAAACCGTCAGCGAAGCTGAGCTTGCCAAGGCACAGACTGCTGAGTTGTTACGGCAGTTCTTTGGTGATCGTCTCAGTATTCCCGAACAAGCTACTATGCCAGCGATTGAGCATGCGTATGGCACAGCCTTTTTTGTGACCTCTGATGGTTATATGCTGACCAATCATCATGTGGTGGAGGGGGCGGATAAAATAACAGTCACGTTAAATGATAGAACAGAACTTGATGCAACCTTGGTCGGTAGTGATGAGCGTTCAGATGTGGCTGTATTGAAAGTGAAGGGCAGTCAGTATCCTGCGTTGCCAATCGGTGACTCAAATGCCATAAAAGTAGGAGAGCCCGTATTAGCCATTGGTTCACCCTTTGGTTTTGACTATTCAGCATCCGCAGGTATTGTCAGTGCCAAGTCGCGCAATTTTTCGCGTGAAACCAGCGTCCCATTTATTCAGACAGATGTGGCACTCAATCCTGGTAACTCAGGTGGACCATTATTCAACCAAAGTGGTGAGGTAATCGGTATCAACTCACGTATCTTTAGTGGTACGGGTGGTTATATGGGGCTGTCATTTTCAATACCGATAGATGCGGCGATAGATATCTATCAGCAGCTCAAAACCGATGGCGAAGTTGTGCGTGCCTATTTAGGTATTTATCCACAAGACATCGACCGCAATTTAGCCGAAGCTTATAAATTGGCTCGCCCTCAAGGTGCGTTATTGACACGAGTATCACCAGATTCACCTGCACAAAAGGCTGGTCTCAAACCTGGCGATATTATTTTGCAATACGATAATGTGCAGATTCAGCGGGCCTCAGATTTGTTAAATCTGCTCAATCGTGCCAAGCCGAACGATGCCTTCCGTGCACAGATTCAGCGTAATGGTAAACAGATGATAGTTAATGGTCAGCTTGCTTATGCCCCAGACGATGTCAGGGCGCAAGGCGGTGATCAGCAAAATGATGATGTACAGTTGGGCCTACGCCTACGCAATTTGACTACAGATGAACAAGCTGAAATTGCGACAGACAATAAGACAGGTGTTTTGGTGACGACGGTTGATCCTACTGGACTGGCAGCACGTTCAGGTATATTAGCGGGTGATGTGATTACCAATTTTCACCAAAAACAAATTAAGGATGTCACGGATTTTTCAAGTGCCATTTCATCGTTACCTGAAAAAGGTGTAGTGACTATAGAGGTTATCCGTCAAGGTATTCCGGCTATTATTGGTTTGCGTATTGAGTAGGCAGTCATATAAGGATCGTTAATCTACAATGAAAGAGATGCTGTTATAACAGTATAAATGAACAAAGTATGACGCTGAGTGACGATAATTGTACTTGTCTATCATAGAGCTCGACCTCTATAATGGCTGATTTTTTATCATACGATTTAAGATGTGTCTTTAGTGAGAGGAATAGCCAAAGCACTACTAAGCTACTACAGCATTGTCTCTTTTAGAGGTACTACTGGCAAAATATGCAGTCGGCTGCCTTGTATCCATTTTAGAGTTTTTTGACTATATAATTATATTAATGAGTTAAATAATAGCCTTGTTAAATGATTATCTATTGAATAAATGACATGCCCTAATACGGATAAGCCGTTTGATAGCTTCATATCGTTACATAACCATCAGGTAATTATGACTGACCATGTTTTTTATATACTCTGTATTTCTACGTCAGCAGCACTGCTAGCGTATATCGTACTGTGGTCAGTATTACAAACGTTCAATGCTAGTGTCACCAAGCGCTTTATGCGTATTTGGGTTAAGCTGTTGCTTTATTATACAGCCTATACCATGCCCGTTTGGATCGTGTGGTTAGTGTTAGGTTGGTCGCAAGATGTGTTGCCAGTGCTTGCGCAGTTGTCCGCGTCATCCGTATTGATTGCCATATTAGTAATGGGACTGTACTTTTATGCCGCAGTGGTGCAACCCAATCGTTTACGAGTAGAGCATCATGCTGTTGATTTAAACTTATCAACGCCGCTGACAGTAGCTGTACTGGCTGATTTACGCATTGGGCTATATAGTGGCAAGCCGCGTCATATCCGTAAGCTCGTTGCTACTATCAACGAGCTATCAGTAGATGCAGTTTTAATTACTGGAGACTGGCTGTATTATCCAAGTGCCGACTTGGTTGGACAAATGATGTTGTTCAAAGCGGTTAATAAGCCTGTCTATACGGTAATGAGTACTTCGGATTTGTGCTATCAATCGATTAATACGACGAATCAAGGTCAACCCTTGTTAGAAGATACATTGGCTAAAGCGTTTGATGTGCTCGATATCAGTTATATCGGCCAGCAGTGCACCTCATTACCACTTAAGTGCATGGGTACTGTGGACAGTCGACCATTAACAAGCTCTTTGGGTGTTGCTATCGACACTCAAGAGTCCATCAGCCAAAAAGAGGTAGATACCAAATCAGTTGTCGCCGCACTCTGTGGCTGGCAAGATATGCCTAAAAAACTCACTGATAATGAGGATTCAAACACCGCGGCTAAAGTGGCACTTGGTGCCAACATCGCTAGTGCTACTAAGCCAGTGATTATTTTGGCATCACGATTTGATAGTCTTAGCGACTTACCAAAATCTTTGCAACCGCGACCTTTGCTGATTACAGGTGCTGCCAAAGCGCCGCAAAAATCCATGTGGTTGGGTCAAAGAAATCAAGAGGTTCATCGCAGAGATAAACGATCAACCATGCTGAATAATAGTCGTATGGGTCAGCAGCGTGGTTTATATCAACATGGAAATGCGCAGATATTTATCAGTAGTGGTATTGGCACGCGAGGGTTACCTTTTCGGTTGTATCGGCCTACTATCGATGTGTTGACGATTCGTTAATATTCACCAAAAGACTTATCAGTACTTATGCATTGCGCTAAACTAACTGTTAACGCATTAAGCTTAAATGACAAACCTATTTTTCAGAGGTTTTCAAAAAAGAAACCTTGACTCTAACAAGCTTTGGCAGGGTTTGGTACGCAATCATGGTATTGAATAACGATATTGAGAGTCAATTGATTGATAGCGGTCAAATCAAAATATGCTACACTAGCAGGCGTTTTTATTGTTATCTACCAATTGGATTGACAGTAAATAAAAATTGGCGTCCATGACGTTATTATGTATAAATAATTTAGTACCAACATCAAGCAAGATTTAGTCAGCAGCATCTATGAATGCATCCGTTAAGATATGCATTGTTAGCTATATAAACTGCAGACACTTGCAAACGACCTATCATGTGACAGCTTTGACAAAAGCTAGGATAATACAGTAAGGCACAGTTATGAGCACAGCATACGACGAGATTAAAACCCGACTACAAGGCTCAATGGTAGCTTTGGTAACGCCCATGCATCCTGACGGCACGGTCGACTATAAACGTCTGGCAGACCTCATAGATTGGCAGATTGAGCAAGGTACGCATTGCCTTGTTGCAGTTGGTACCACTGGTGAGTCAGCGACCCTATCTATGCAAGAGCATAGCGATGTGATTCGTTATTTTGTACAGCATGTCAAAGGTCGTGTACCTGTCATTGCTGGCACAGGTGCCAATAACACAATGGAAGCAATCAAACTGACTCAAGATGCTGCGGATGCTGGGGCAGACTGTGCATTGCTCGTTGCACCTTACTATAACAAGCCACCTCAAGAAGGCGTGTATCAACATTATAAAGCGATTGCTGAAGCGGTGAATATTCCGCAAATGTTGTACAATGTGCCAGGTCGTACAGTCGTTGATATTGCTCAAGAAACTGTAGAGCGTCTGGCTGATATTGAAAATATCGTGGCAATAAAAGATGCGACTGGTTCTGTCGAACGTGGCGAAAAATTGATCAAAGCGGTTGGTGATCGAATGGTTGTCCTATCTGGCGATGATGGTACTGCGCTTGAATTGATGAAAGTAGGTGGCAAAGGTAATATTTCAGTGACAGCTAACGTCGCACCGAAAGCAATGAGTGATACCTTTACGGCAGCGCTTCAAGGCGATTTTGAAGCGGCTAATAAAGCTCATGATGTGGTCAAGCATTTACATCGTGATTTATTTATCGAATCCAGCCCTATTCCGGTCAAATATGCATTAAATAAAATGGGTATGATAGATACTGGTATGCGTCTACCATTGGTTTGGTTAGCTGAGCAACATCATGCCACTATTGATGAAGCCTTAGTACGTGCAAACTTAATATAGATTCGTAAAAAACACCGTACCAAATGAGCAATGATTGCTAACTCAGAGAGACAATATGATGAAAATATCATCAACGACTACAAAAACATTCCCTGCGATGCTGACCTTAATATTGGGTAGTACCCTAGTATTGAGCGGTTGCCAAGCGACCAAAAACTTACTTGGTAAGCGTGATGACGGTAGCTTAACATACCAACAAAGTGCAAAGCTTGATCCCATAGAGCTACCAGCCGCTAAAGAAACAGCGCCTTTTGTGCCTTTGTACGCAACGCCTAACGCAGGTGAAAATACGCTTGAACTAAAGAATGAGTCGGGTAAGCAGTACCAATTACCACAACCTCAACGTACGGTAAGCACTCTTTCTAATTAAATATATTTCTCAATTTATACCGCTAGCTTGTTATGATTATTTGTTTCACTACGAGTGAATTTTTCATATCAGATGTAGCGGTAGCTGCGCGTTTTTACCACATAAGCTTGAACGAACAGGAAATTCTATAATGCAAAAGCAAAAACTGTTGTACAAAGGTAAAGCCAAATCTGTCTATGAAACAGAAGACGACGACCTTCTCATTCTACACTTCCGCGATGATACCTCAGCGCTTGACGGTAAGCGCATCGAACAGTTAGCACGCAAAGGTGTGGTCAACAATCGCTTCAATGCTTTTATTATGCAAAAGCTGGCTGATGCTGGCATTGAGACACACTTTGAAAAGCAACTCTCTCAAGACGAAGTATTGGTCAAGCGACTAGATATGATCCCGGTCGAGTGCGTGATGCGTAATTTCGCTGCCGGCAGCTTGGTTCGTCGTTTAGGATTAGAAGAAGGGCAGCCGTTGACGCCATCTACTTATGAATTGTTTTATAAAGATGACGCACTTGGTGATCCACTGGTGAATGAGTCACTATCATTGTCACTTGGTTGGGCCACTGAAGCACAGTTGGCAAGAATGGAAGAGTTGACTCATCAAGTTAATGATGTATTGAGCAAATTGTTTGATGCAGGCGATCTGATACTGGTTGATTTCAAGCTAGAGTTTGGTGTATTCCACGACCGTATCGTGTTGGGTGATGAGTTCTCCCCAGATGGTTGCCGTATTTGGGATAAGAGCACTAAGAAAAAGCTCGATAAAGATCGTTTCCGTCAATCATTGGGTGACGTAATCGAAGCTTACGAAGAAGTGGCGAACCGTATTGGTGTGCCATTAAACTAAGCAGTTATTAGGTCAAGCCGTTATTAGATTCCACAAAAAACTGAGCTTATCGCTCAGTTTTTTTATGCAAAAAATTAAAGTGGGCACTTGGTTTAGGTAGCAAAGTTTAGCTATCAAATACTTAGCTATATACTGGTAAGATGAATGTTGCGGGTTTTTAGAACTGAGCTTTTAGAGCCGAGTTTTTAAAATCAAATTTTTGAAATATTGGAATGATACTTCAAGTGCTATAAGTATCGAACTATCAGCTATGGTTCGATTTTAACGATGGTCTTGCTTTTTTCATTTGCTACTAACAACAGACCCTAACAAGTAAGGCACTCGATTTGAAAATTTTAATGGTGTTATTTTATGGCCTGAACAAGGGTGCTGGTGTTGAACGAGTAGGTTCTATGATTGCTAACGGCTTATCTGAAGTTGGCCATGACATAATATTGGCCAGTCTTGGGCCTTGTGATGAACCTTTTTTTCCTCTAAATGAAGATATCAAAGTCATTTCACTATTAGGCTCTGCGCGCACTAATTTTGCTCATACTCCTTATACTGTCTATAAAATAAGAAAGCTGTTAAAAGTAGAGCATGTTGACGTAATGATAGCCGTAGACACCAAATCCATTCCATATACTTTACCCGCAACGTTAGGCCTGAAAGTAAAGCACATAGGCTGGGAGCATTTTAACTTTGATCCCAACGAAGGTATCAGTCGAGACTCTATCGTCAGACATTTAGCGGCGCGATACTGTGATTCAGTGGTTACTTTAACCAAAAGAGATAAGGAGTATTGGCTAAAAAATACTCGTCATAAGTCACAAGTAACCGCTATAGCCAATCCTTGTCCATTTCCCATTCAAGAATATATCGAGGAAAATAAAAAAATAGTATTGGCGGTTGGTCGCCTACATAGAGAAAAAGGGTTTGATTTATTACTTGAAGCTTGGCTTCAGGTAGCTAGCATTCTGCCAGAATGGACATTAAAAATAGTTGGGGAGGGTGAAGAAAGAGCCCAGCTAACGAAGTTTATCGAAGCAAACCAAATAACCGAGAGTGTAGAGTTGGTTGGCGCGACTGATAATGTGGGTCACTATTATAGAGAGGCAGAGATATTTTGTCTGAGCTCTCGAGTAGAAGGGTTCGGTATGGTTTTAACGGAGGCTTTGTCTTTTGGTCTTCCTATTGTTAGTTTTGATTGTGGGCCTGGTCCCGCAGAAGTTTTAGAAGGTACGGGCTCTATTTTAGTTCCTGAAAATAATGTTGACCAACTTGCTTTAGCATTGATTGGTTTGATGCAAGATGATGAACAGAAAAAAACTATTAGCTTAAAAGGAAGAGAAAAAGTCGAAATCTATCAACCCGATCATATAATAAGCGAGTGGTTAGATCTACTTAACAGCTTTGAATGACTTAACGTAGAGTACTCATTAGCTGTATGAGCGGTTCAACATAAAAGTAAGAAAAGGTATCGCCCATGTCTACATCGATTATTTTAGAGCCATCATGGTTTACGCGTCCTACTTGTGTGGTCGCTGCCGACTTAATAGGCAAAGTACTGTGCCGCAAACTTATCGATAGCGACGGATCAGAAAAAATATTGCGTATGCGTATCTCTGAAACCGAAGCCTATATAGGTCAAAATGACCCTGCTTGCCATTCCCATGCAGGCACTCGAACGACACGCACAGAGATTATGTATCAGTCAGGTGGTGTATTCTATGTGTATTTGACCTACGGTGTTCATCACATGCTCAACTTAATTAGTGGGCAGTCTGAATCACCCGAATCGGTATTGATCCGCGCTGGGTTTTTGATTGATGAGAGCGATCGTTTGAGTGATGAGCAACACCTGATTCCTGCCAAACAGCTCAGCCACCCAAAACAGTTTTCTGGTCCTGGTAAGCTGACGAAGCGTTTGCAAATAGACCGAGATTTATATGGCAAACCTATTAGTCCAGCATCTGGCGTGTGGATAGAGGATGATAATTGTGCGCCGCCAGTATCATTACGCACGCGTATTGGGATTGACTACGCCGGAGATGCCAAAGACTGGCTATTGCGTTATATATGGACCGATCATGCTTCCTTGTCTAAGAACTAATAGATT
>NZ_JBQSVP010000077.1:0-14710 GCF_052376345.1 Psychrobacter sp. AOP5-GZ1-6
GCCTCTTAGCAGTTGTCCAATTTAATTATGCCACTATAGTTGATTCACTATAAAATAAATACAGCGATACGGGTTACATTTTGCGCCGCCTCTGTCTGAGCAGGCACAGCAAGCAAGAAAAACGTAACCCATATCGCGTAGTTGTACCTCTTTTATTTAGGACTGACTATACATATCGACCTATCCCTACAAATTAACATTAGAGCTGCTTCCTTAGAGCTATATAGGCAGTGTGTGGTAATACTCGTTAAGGCAAACAAAGGCATTACCGTTACTTTAAGTCTTATCTATAAGCGTTATAGAGATAAACAGCTTCTTTGTGAATGATTAACATGAGCTAGTCACCAAAAAAAACCTCGTCATCATTGAGAATATAGTAAAAACTGTGTAATTCTATGACTGACTGACTGAACACCCCATAAAAACTATGTTTTTGGGGTGTTTTTATTTTTACACACTATGTAATTTTGTGTGTAAAAATAAAAGCGGTTAATCAGGGCGCGAGGGCAGAACATCATGCCCCCAACGCTGAGGGCGCGAATCTCCACAGTGCTAGTTTAAGGTTGAGTGGGATTGGGTCAATCACTTCGATAGATGACTGTGGTCGAGGTATCGCGCAAGAAACCCCGCTGCAATAGCAAAGTTGGAGGGTACGCTAATAGGCTTCGCCTTCTCTGCTTCAGCGTGGCAGCGAGGATAGAAGGTTATTCATCCGCGTGGAGGCAGAATTGCCGATGGTGATGGCTGATCGAATGAGGTTAGAGTCACCCATGAGTACAAGCTCTTCGGATGGCCGTGTAACTGCCGTGTAGAGCAGTGATTGGTCGGTCATTCTACCCGCATAGTTCGGCAGCATCAGAATGCATTTGGGCCACTGTGATCCTTGGGACTTATGGATTGTGATGGCATATCCGAGGTCGATACTGTCGATAGTATCATCAGTAATATCGACCAATTTACCATCGATCTGCATGACTCCGTAGGCACCATCCTTTGGGCTATCGTACACCTCCGTTATCTCGCCTAAATCACCGTTGCGAATATCGGCATCATAATCATTGCGAGTCACCATAATTCGGTCGCCCAGCCTAAGCTTTGTACCGCTACTCGTGATCCACGGAATCCAATCCATGAATGGGTCTTTGTAGTGGAGTTCTTGTGGCTCAAATTCATCAAATTGAGCTTGGATGAGCTTGTTGATCTCGTTAACGCCAAGTGGCCCTTTGCGGGTCGGCGTTAGCACGATGCAGTCAGCAGGATTGCTCGTCTTTTTGAACTCATCCAATATCGCATCGTAGCTGGACTCAGGTGTGTACCTAGTGTCTCCCGACGCACTGTTCAATAGCTTGCGGTCTATGCGGCCACTTCGTATCGCGGTCGCTAGTTGATGAATACCACTCTGGTCACCTTGGCGCTTTACCTGTGTTAGCTCAAATACGGGTAAGGTACTGTCCATTGCCGCGTGAAATATCAGGCCACCACCGACAGGTGGAAGCTGTGAAACATCACCCACCATTATGATTCTGGTAGCGTACGGAAGCAGGCCAACAATCTTGTATGCTGATGTAAGGTCAACCATTGATGCCTCATCAATGACCAACAAGACATGATCTTCAACTTGAGGCTTTTTCTCTCTGAGATGATCTGAAATGAATTTAGCAATGGTTTGAGCCTCGCGACCTGTACTTTCAGCCATGCGTTGCGCGGCTCGACCCGATAAAGCAAGTTGGTATTGAGCAATCCCAGTGGAGAGCTGGTCATAGATCGAAAGCAAGGCGAGGAGGATTGTAGTCTTGCCTGTTCCTGCGCCCCCTGAAATGATCGCCACTGGCGATTTAACAGCCCCCATGACAGCCTCACGTTGTTCGGCAGTCATACGAAAAGGCAGCGAGCCTTCAAACGACTGAAGCGCCGCCTCAATGCGCTCATCTGTCAGATCGTTTTCCCATTCAGCGAGTAGCGACCCTGAACCTTTCGAGCGCTCATTGCACTTGGTTAAAAACCGCCCGACAGTGCGCTCTTGGATGGCAGCGCCAAGGCTCTGAAAACCTCCATCAACTGGTAGTAGAGAGCCATGCTTTAATGCTGCCTCAACGGTGTCCTGAGACTCAAAATTGTTCGTGCTACAGATCCTATCCGCTAGGGTCAGCAATTCCTGTTCAGGAATCACGGTTGAACCTGTCTCAAAACAGTATTTAACCGCAACCTGTTCAGCGACAGCTGCCAGAATACGACTCGTGGGGACATTAAGCTTTGTGCGTTTAATCAGTTTAAGAGTGTCTTTGAGTGACACGCCAAATGCAGTCAGAATGAGAGGGTCTTCTGATAAGGTTTTAACAGGGTTCTCGTAGACCCTAGCTAAACTTTGCGCGAGTGAAAGTGGCAGCTTTGATTCCTGCAACCACTCTAAAGCCGCATAGAAGCCCTCTGAGGGCCACTTTTTGATGATTAGCTGTACTGAGTCGGTTGATATGCCAGCAACGCTTGAAAGCGCCTCTACGTCCTTGCTACGTACTTTTTCATTCAGATCGGGAAACTGACGTACTAACCTGCTGGCTTTAACATCACCAACGCCTTCAATATTTGATGCGATCCAGCGCACCAACAGCTCACCTGAGGGACGAAGAAACTCAGCTTTTTTAACCTTCAGGTAGCGTTCGGTAATCTCATGGTCGCCTGCCTTAAACGTGCTCGTTTTGATTTGACCATCAACCTTCCAGACCGTGCCAATTTCGGCTGTATCAATAAAACGTTTAGGGAACGTTAGGCAGAGCGTGTGCAAGCGCCTGATAATCGATCCATCATCAGCGATCTCCCAAGCAGTCCGAACGCCCGATCTGCGAATCTTGGCGATCTGAACCCGCATCATCGAGGCTGATACCCCGTTTCTAGCAATACGTCTCTCATGGCTGCGTACCTCTCATTCTCTCGTTTGAGCTGAGCGTTTTCTGCCTTGAGCTTAGCGATCTGATCCATAAGCTTACTGATCTCTGCGTTGGTGTTAGCCACCTTTTTCTCGGAGCGTTCACGGGCTGCTTTATGCGCTTTCGTGTCAGCTTCTTTCTCACCAAACCATCGCTTGTCTGCCTCTTCAATCAAGGTGCGAATCTGACCATTTGACCCGAAGCTTGAGCGTGAAATATTCAGTTCAGCAAACAGGGCTGACCGATTCACAATACCTCGACGCTCATACTCACCGTAATCGCCCGAAGCATCTCGATCGGCAATCCACTGCTTCACAGCGAGGAGGTTCTCTTGACCTTTATCTTTGCCGTTACTCATCCACTTCACCGAGCAATTTTCTAAGGCCCGTTAGGAAACCGCGTGGCAGTATTTCGTTGCCGTATTCATCCTTTACTTGCCCTAGATCGTTAGCATTAAAGTCGAATTTTTCTAGCCATTCATCAGAGCAGACAGTTCGCAGAGCTTTAATCTCATTGTCAGAGCAGACCCCTTTTAAGGAAGGCAGTAGCTCTACACGTGCTTCGCTATTCGATTCTGTGAAGGTCGTAGGGCGCTTATCAATAATGATCTGGGTTTGGTTCTTCAGCATGTTCGCCTCGCTTTTGTAGCGATCACGCTCACGGATAATCTGACCGAACAAAGCGCGTACCGCTGTATCATCAATGCGCTCCAATAGCTGATAATCTTGCCCAGATTTCTTAGCGGGAATAGAAGGTGGCTTCTTGGTTGTTGTTTGGGCTTTAGCTGCCCAAGCTTCAATCAAGTCACGGTAATGCATATTCGCGGTAGCACGTATCGATTGGTATCCGACTCCCCCTTTCTCTTCAGAGATGCGGCCTATTGTGGTGATTGAGAAGTCACGTCTTCCTGAATCAAAATAGTCCTTTAAGACCGTGTTCAGCCCCTCAAGTGACCGCTGAGTTTTCGGCGTTCGTCCATCCTTTAACGTGTCTAAAACGCTCTCAATATCAATCGTCATCAGTCACCTCTGCAAGCGAAATTCGTTTTGATACACCTGCCGCGAGGGTTAGCGGTGTGATCTTTTGCAGCTCATCAAACCCGGCCTCGATAAGGCGAGCATCCATTAAATATTCTTGGGCTTCGATGTAGTTTGCAGCTATTCGGTAGCCCTCTAACTTGTCATCTGGATTAGCGATCTGCGCCATCTTTCGCATCAGCGCGTTACCCGCGATAAGCTGTGCGTTTTCGTCCATCTCTAGGAAAACAGGTTTATAACCTTGGCGAGCCATCATGCGGCTTAACGCATTGGTGCGCTTGGCAATCGCTGGAGTCTTTCTTAAGTCATCGTGTATGTCAGGATGGAACTCTGCATCCTCGCAGAGTAATGACAGGTGAAGCAGCTCGGATTCCGTTTCGATGAACTTCATGCTGACGTTTAGATCATCGGCACTCCCAACGGCAATGATCTTCTGACAATCATCGTCATCTTCGCGTTGTTTCTCGATCTCTATGATGCGATTGATGAGGTTGAATGTAGCGATATAATCCTTGGCAAACTCATCGGCTAAGACGCGTTGTTTCTCATAACGGCGCTCTAACGCTTGCAACTCGCTATGCTCTAGAAATGGCTGGTCTGCCTCTTCTGTGAGATACAACTCATCCTTTAGCGCTTCTAATTGACACTCTATCTCAACGGCCAATTCTGCGGCTTGGTGCGCCTTGTAACTTAACTGATTAAAGCGTGAATTGAGTGCAGGTAAGTAACTCGCATCCGTAATATGCCAGCGACAGCGGATACAGTTTTCAGGGCCGTTTGGAACCGCGCCATAAACTCTCTGTTCCCCGTTGTTGGAACCCTTAATCATTGGCCCACCATTCCAGCACCCACCCACTGTAGATACCTCGTCGGAGCGAACAGAATTGCCGCCCACAAGGCACAAGCCTGTTGCTCTCTCTTCCCAGCCGATGGGGTTGCGATTCGCCAATGCTGCTTCAACCGAATTGTGCTGATCGGAATGGAAAGCCGTTCGGAGCTTGATTTGATTCATCTCGGCATCAGCTAGAAAATTGCGCAACCCATCGGGTTCTTTCTCCACCAAGGACGTGTCGGCCTCTTTCATCTTCTGAGCCATTACAGAGGGTGTTATCTTGTTGTAGTAGATAGTCATCAACAAGCGCGTATGGCCTGCGAGCAATTTAGAGATGACAGGTAGTGGCAGATTGGTATCCATGGTGTAGCAGGTAATCAAGGACACACGCAGGCTGTGTAGTGGGTATTCTGTCGCAGCTTTAGTGGCTTCATGTCTCTTATAATCATCGCCATAGTCTTGAACAAAGCGAAGACGGTCACCGTTTGATAGCGTTTGACCGCTAGCAAAAACATATTCTTCTAGCTGAGAGAGGAGTCGATACCATGGATTTGATATATCCCTTTTACTTATGCAGTAGCGCGAATTACGTGCCCTGAACAGAAAGGCGAACTCACCTATATCTTGAAGCTGCTTTTGGGATTTTGTAGCACCTGTGTGGACAGTTTTCAGCTCTGTTCCCTCCGTCAGGCAGTCAATAGGGTTGTACTTCTCTTGCCAATTGCGCAGTTTCTCTAACCAGTAGAGCAGCTCTTCATGCTCCCAAGGAATGGTATAGCCGCGTTGTACCTCATCTTTGTTTTGATCGGCGGTTTTGTTGGTTGAGATATATAAACCTGTTGAATAGGACTCACTCATCGAGTCGAAAATGCGCTTAAACACCCCCTTTTGATAGGGGCGCTTGGTCGAACCATATTTGAACGCGTGTTTGGTGTTTTCAATCCACTGACCCTGCTCATATCGCCACGTATCCCCCTCGCCAGAGTCCAAGAATCGTACTTGGAATGAACGCAACGGCAAGTGAAGTTTGGTGAACAGAAACATCACCATCACAGGCGACCAGATCTCGTGAATGGTCACTTGTTTTTTATTTCGACTCACCTCGCGGGTACGCGAAATACAGTCTGGATCGGCTGTATCAATGACGGCTGGATCGACTTCCATCCATGCCAAATCACCACTCTGAAGGTGGTCAATTGCCCAGTGCCAGTCAGAGAAGTTCTGGCCTTTCCACGGCTTTTTGTCGTATGAAATATTGGCTGGATAAGGGCAAAGTATCTGCCGTAGTTGTTGGATGTAGCGGTAAGGCAAGGGACTATGAACCGTTTCGGTGTTTGACGTTACAGTCTTAATCTTTTCAAAGGGATTGCTGAACAGAGCGACCTTTTTGCCATTATCATCCTCCTCCCAAAGGTGGTGAGTGAGAATGAAGTCGCACAGATTAACTACATAGGTAGTGTACTTAGAGTTGTTCGCGCTGCTGCCTTTTTCAATGAGGTAGGCATTAAACTCCTCACTTGAAACGATGTGGCCACTAGAGTGACCTTCAAACAGGAGTACGACGTCTTTGGCATACGTCACTTTCTCACTAAGATAGACTATGAAATGCCTAATTCCCTCTAATTTTTTACCAATACCAGAGTTTTCAGCAGCGAGCCATTCAGCCGCATACTGCTGCCACTGAAGCCAGTCATCTCCTAGCTCTCTGATGATCCAGCTCAGCGTCATGTCGTTTGTGTAGCCTTTACCGTTGAACTTCTTAGTCATGACCAGTGCTTACTTAATTTCGGGTTCTTACCTGTGAAATAACCATCAGGATCGATATCCTCGAACCCGTGTTCTGCGAGGGTCTTCCAGTCAAACGCGGCGCTTGATGTCGAAGCATCGGAGCCGATTTGTAATTGCTGTGATGCCTTAGAGAGCGCTTGCGATACCTGAGTGCTTGAGGGCAGTGTATAAACAACCTGTGATTCAAGACTTTTATGGTGCATGCATTTCTTCATAAAGAGCGGATCGATACCTGCTGTCTGAAGTCTGCGTCCGTAATTGTGACGATGCCCATGGGGAGCTAGCCCCTCGGCTTTGTTTGGCTCAAGATCTATCCGTTTAAGTGCGGCAGCATAGCTTCTATTAAAAGCGTTGAAAGTGTAGGGGTTGCCCAAGTAACGCGAATCGAAACTGATAAATGCATAGTCATGGTGACAGGGAATAGCGGCCCTGTAGACAAGGTACTGCTGCCACAAGGCCATGAATACCTTGGCGTAATCTTGTGGAAAAAAATACGCCTCTAGATAGCCATCTTTATGATCAACCACCCTCGACTTCCAACCTAAATGCTGAGTGCCTTGCAGATTTTCGCGAGGTGCGCGTGCGTAACGCTCTTTTAGGTAGGCTTTGCGAGTTGCAGACCCCTTACGAGGCTTCCATTCATTAGGGGCTTTACCCTCAGTCTCATTATAAATTCGGACGATAGCTTTATCGGGATCATTAGGGTCTTCAAATACGTCTGTCACCCAAAGCAACAATGCCTCGCTGCGCCTGAAACCTGCTCCATGCATAAGCAACGCTATCAATTTATCTCGCAGTGCTACACGAATATCTTTCGCTCCACCGAACCCTTGCAGGAATAACGCTTCCCACTTTGCTGCTGGAAATGCAATGGCATCATCCTCAGTTTTGGCGAGAGGTGTGCGACCCTTGATGCTTCGAGCGCGTTTAACCGTTGTGTTGATCGATTTGTCTTTGATGTGGCCTAGAAAGTCGTCTTGATTCCGTCTAAACCAAGCGGCGTACTGGATTCTCTCCTCATGGCGAGAGGCAGTACGAAGCGAATTAACCTGCTGCCCTTGGCCTTTATCAGCCATCCAGTTTGTGAAATTTGTTAAGTGGCCGATATGCCGAGACACGGTACCTATGGAAGCAGGAATCCAATACAAGCCTGAGGGATCAAGCCCGTTTTCATTCACAGTCCCGCTATACAGCCGCCTAACGAACACAGAAAACGTTTCCTCTGGATCAGCGAACATCGACTTATTCGCCTCCAAGAATTCGATCAGCAGGATAATCGATTGGATGTGTTTATCGATTGTAGAAATTGATGTGCCGCTCAGGTGTAAACTCAGTACGTAGTCAGTCACTGATTCGAGAACGCCTTCATCAGTCAGGATGACAGGAATCTCGGTTGCTACACCGCTATTGTCCTGCACAATCTTTGCAATAACTTTCGTTGCTATCATTTCCATTCCTACATAAATTACATAAATTATAGTATTTACCTTTATAAAAATCAAGCAAAAAATAACCCCCGTAAAGGAGGTTATTATCAGAATTACACACTTTTAGGTACTATACGAACAATAATGACGAGGTTTTTTTGTTACGACAAGATAAATTATCAGCTTACTGATTTATGTTTAGTTCCATCTCTTTATATTTTGCAGAGACAGAAGGTCTTGGACCACCAGTCATAATACTAACGGCAAAGATAGCGATAGTGCTTAATATAAAGCCTGGAACGATAGCATATAACCAGCTGTTAAGTGCCGTACCATTGACTTCGAAAGGACCATAAATCCACAAAATGACAGTCAATGCGCCAATGACCATACCAGCAACAGCACCGTTACGGTTCATACCACGCCATGTTAGGCTGAAGATAACCAATGGCCCAAAGGCTGCACCAAATCCTGCCCATGCATTAGAAACCAAGTTCAATACAGAGCTTTCTGGATTAGACGCTAGCATAATAGCAACGATAGCAACGATGATAACTGATATACGGCCTACCAATACTTGACGAGCTTCTGGTGCTTCTCTATCAAAGAATAATTTATATACATCTTTGGTTAGTGAGCTTGATACTACTAATAATTGCGATGAGATAGTACTCATGATGGCTGCTAAAATAGCTGCTAATAGGAAGCCTGATACTAGTGGGTGGAATAAAAACTGCGTAAATACTAGAAAAATAGTTTCAGGATCATCTAGTGTCATAGCAGTCTTTTGTACATAGGCGCGACCAGCAAAACCAGTCATTAGTGAACCAACAAGACTGACAACCATCCAGCTCATACCAATATTACGTGCAGTAGGTACGTCTTTAACTGAGCGAATTGCCATAAAGCGTACGATAATATGTGGCTGACCGAAATAGCCTAAACCCCATGCCATTAGAGAGATAATACCAATAACACTCATACCACTAGTAACGTTCAGTAAGTTTGGATCGATATTTCTAACTGCCTCAGTAGTGGCTGAAATACCATCTAAGTCAGTAAACGCAACGACAGGAACAATCACCATCGCAAATAGCATGATGACACCTTGCACAAAATCGGTCATTGAAACAGCTAAGAAGCCACCGAATAAAGTGTATGCGACAACCACACCTGCGGTGACCCAAAGGCCTGTACTGTAAGATAGGTTCAGCGAACTTTCAAAGAGTTTACCACCACCGACTAAGCTAGCTGCGGTATAAACAGTAAAGAATAAAATGATGACGAGTGCAGAAATAACACGCAACATGTGCGACTTGTCTTCGAATCGGTTGGCGAAATAATCAGGCAAGGTAATAGCGTTGTCAGCGACTTCGGTATAAACACGAAGGCGTGGTGCTACGATAAGATAGTTCAATAATGCGCCAAGTGTTAAACCAAGGGCAATCCAGATACTGACCACACCATCGGCAAACATATAACCGGGTAGACCAAGTAATAACCAACCTGACATATCTGAGGCACCTGCCGACAGCGCTGTTACGGCTGGTCCTAAATTACGTCCTCCTAACATATAGCCTTCAGTGTCATTGGCTTGCTTAAAGTAAGCATAAACGCCAATCCCTATCATCACTAAAAAATAAGCGCCAAGTGATATTAGCACGCCACTAGAAACTCCGTTCATATAAATGTTCCTTAACCAACAGTGTTGGCTGTAATTATTTTAACTCTAAAAATTAAGTTTTCGTAAGAAGATGTCCTAAACAATATCTAAAGAAAAAAAGCCATTAAGTAGGACATAATGGCTTTTATTCAATATTTGCTGTTAGTTTTATATGATTGATGCTGTTCTGGGGCTAATACCAATTGAGCAATACTCTGAAAGCGATAAAAATTCGCACTTTTCTTTATCTGTGTTAATTTCTCGCAGTTGCTAGTTATATATCAATATAAACCGCCTGTATAACCAATCATTTAAAACCATCAAAGCTACTATTAAACATCATATATTACTAAAAATGTTCGATGTGATTACTATCAGTATCTTTACGGTAAGTTTTTGTTATAGAGACAATCTTAAAGCTATTATAGCGTATGAGTGCCAAAAATGCGAATAGCGCCCTTTTTGTGCTGAAAAATCATTGCACAATCGTTATAAATCAGGCGTGTTTAATATTCATTAATAAACACTTCTGATCATTAAAACGTTTTTATATAAGGCGTAAAATGACGGTGATGCGTGAGCTTTAACGAGATTAAAATGCGACTCTTATATAAATCTAGGAGACAGTTTTAACATCAGATCACAGAGGTATTTTTACCATTTTAATGTATTAAACATAGACGTTTAAAACAACAGGCCCTACTGCTTCTGATGTCAAACTGTCTAAAACTAGCCTCTACTAGCTTCTATCAGTGCCATGCTCGAAAGATCGAGCACAGTTTAGTAACTTTTACTCAATAGGTGCGAGCAAATCTAGTAGCGCTGTTACACTACTAGATTGTGTTAGTTTTGGATTGATAACCACGCCTAGGTGGCGTTGTAATTCAATATTGTCAGCCATGTCAATACGTTCTAAATCTTGACTAACCATAGTTTGTGGTAATACTGACCAACCAAGTCCAACAGAAACCAACATACGAATAGACTCAAGAGGGTTAGTGCTCATGGTGGCATAAGGTTTTAGATTGTGCTTAGCAAATTCAGCCAATGTAATTTGACTGGTAAAGGTATTGGCAGATGGCAAAATAGCAGGATAGCGTGCTAATTGTTCTAAGGTGACATTAGATTTCGTTGCTAGAGGTGATAACGTACCCGTCATAAAGTAGAGAGGGTCTGACCATAGGGTGTGATAAGTTAAACGCTTATCGTAAACAGGTGGTAACGTGACAAAGGCCAATGATAAATCACCGTCTAATACAGCTTTGTGTGCGGCTTCTGAATCGACAAAATGAACCTCTAACTGCACTGCAGGGTAGGCTTGTATAAAGTGTTTGAGTACAGGTGCTAGATGATGTAAACCTATGTGATGGCTAGTACCAATGACCAGTTTTCCAGACACGATATGTTGAGAATGTTGTAGGTTGATTTTAAAATTCTCATAATCTTCTAACCAACGCTTAGCGTGTGGTAGCATCTCATTAGCAGCTTGGGTCGGCACGATCCCGCGGCCTACTGTATCAAACAGGGTAATATCAAATTCATCTTCCAAATTTTTGATGCGTTTACTGACAGCAGGCTGAGTGATAAACAGCTTTTCTGCGGCGCCAGAAATACTGCCTGTATGCATAACGGTGACGAATGTCGTTAAGTTTGTGGTGTTCAAGAGGATGTCCTTAGCTACTTAGCGAGCTATAAATAAAAGTTGCCTGACCTAATCATAATGTATTAGAAATAAAAGTTTGCGTCTGGTTAAAAATCATCAATTATTATTATAGGATTAGCCTGCTATAATCACAAGACATCAAAACATATTTATTATATTAACTTGATAAATTGTAGTATAAAGCTTGTTTTAATAGGCGATTGCAACAATAAATATAAATAATCGGTATTTTGTGTTCAGTAGGTTCTAATAGACATAGACGACAAAATGTCACTAAACGGTTATAAATAGATATAAAACTTCTTGTTTACTATTGTGTAAGCCATCGAAAATTAAGTAGCTAGCAAACAATAAAGGATAGCAATATGGCCAGTCAGACGTTATATGACAAACTTTGGAACGCTCACGAAGTCACCAAACGTGATGATGGTTCGAGCCTGATTTATATCGATCGTCACTTACTGCATGAAGTGACCAGTCCGCAAGCATTTGAAGGCTTGCAACTGGCTAATAGAGCGCCATGGCGTTTATCTGCCAATATCGCTAGCCCTGATCATAATGTACCAACGGTGTCTAAAGAACGTCTAGAAGGCGTGTCTGGTATCAAAGACAAAGTCTCGCGTTTGCAAGTAGTTACCTTAGATGATAACTGTGACAAATTTGATATTGCTGAATTTACTATTAACGATGCGCGTCAAGGTATCTTGCATGTTGTCGGTCCTGAGCAAGGTTTAGTATTGCCAGGTATGACCGTTGTTTGCGGTGACTCGCATACGGCCACTCATGGCGCACTTGGTTGCTTGGCACATGGTATCGGTACGTCTGAAGTTGAGCATGTATTGGCAACTCAGTGTTTGATTCAAAAGAAATCAAAAAACATGCAGATTCGTGTCACGGGTGAGCTTGGTGCAGGCGTGACCTCAAAAGACGTGGTATTGGCTATCATTGCAAAAATTGGTACGGCTGGTGGCACAGGCTATGCGATTGAATTTGCAGGGCAGGTATTTGAACAAATGAGCATGGAAGGACGCATGACCGTCTGTAACATGGCGATTGAAGCGGGCGCACGCGTGGGTATGGTTGCTGTCGATGATATCACTATCGATTATGTTAAAGGTCGTCCGTATGCACCAACTGATGAACAATGGCAACAAGCCGAACAGTACTGGCGTACCTTGTATTCAGATGCTGATGCTGTATTTGATAGTGTGGTTGAGATTGACGGTAGCGAAATTGCCCCACAAGTATCTTGGGGTACGTCACCTGAAATGGTTGTTGATATTACACAATCAGTGCCAACTCCTGATCAAGCATCGGATGAAGCACAAGAAGAAGGTTGGTTACGTGCTTATACCTATATGGGCCTAGAGGCTGGTCAGAAAATCACGGATATCCAACTAGATCGTATCTTTATTGGTTCGTGCACCAACTCACGTATTGAAGATTTGCGTGATGCAGCCGCCGTAATCAAAGGCCGTAAAGTGGCTGATAATATTAAAGAAGCCATTGTAGTGGCGGGTTCCGGGCAAGTGAAATTACAAGCAGAAGCGGAAGGGCTTGATACCTTGTTTACTGAAGCTGGGTTTGAATGGCGCGAGCCGGGTTGCTCGATGTGTCTTGCCATGAATGCCGATAAACTTGAGCCACAAGAGCATTGTGCTTCTACGTCTAACCGTAACTTTGAAGGTCGTCAGGGTAATGGTGGTCGTACGCATTTGGTTAGTCCAGCGATGGCAGCGGCAGCCGCATTGGCAGGTCACTTTGTAGATGTGCGGACATTTTAAAACGACTATGCATCAACAAAAATATCATTTATAGGAAATTTTATGCAAGCATATAACACCCAAACTGGTATCGTTTGCCCATTAGATCGTGCAAACGTTGATACTGATCAAATTATCGCAAAACAGTTTTTAAAATCTATTAAGCGCACAGGTTTTGGCGTCAACTTATTCGATGACTGGCGTTATCTTGATGAAGGTTATCCGGGTCAAGACAATAGTACACGAGTGATTAACCCAGACTTTGTCTTGAATAAACCGCGTTATCAAGGTGCTACTATATTACTAGCACGTCGCAATTTCGGTTGTGGCTCTAGCCGTGAGCACGCACCTTGGGCATTGTCTGAATACGGTTTTCGTACAGTAATTGCACCTAGCTTCGCTGATATCTTTTATAACAATTGCTTCAAAAATGGCATGTTGCCAATTGTATTGGCTGAAGATATCGTTGATACATTGATGAAAGCTACTATAGCTAACGAAGGCTATGAATTGACTGCAGATCTTGAGCGTCAAGTTGTTATTACGCCAACGGGTGAAGAGTATGCATTTGAAGTGGATGATTTTCGTAAGCATTGCTTACTAAATGGTCTAGATGACATTGGTCTTACTTTGCAGCAAAGCGATGTTATCAAAAACTATGAGCAAGAAATGATGCAAAAAACGCCTTGGATATTCAACGAGGTACGCGCCTAAACGAAAGATCTATAGGTTATTGCTCATAAAATTAATGAACAGTAGTAATGGAACGTTGAGTTATGGTGGCGAACTGGCTAAAATGAAGTATGGTTTTTCAAAGTATTTTATTGTTTCTCTTATGAATAGTAGCCGTCATTATGAATAAAAAACGTTATGTTTTATGGACAAGTAGCATTGTTGCTGCAAGCTTATGGTTGTCAGGCTGTCAGCTCTTGACTGGCTATCAGAAAATAGATGAGGCAGAAAGCGCTACAGCGTGGGCAGGCAAAATCCAACCTATCACTGGCGAAGTAAATATAGCTTGTATAGGTACTTACCACTGTGAAATTGCACGTATCGATAAGGTGCCAGTGATTGCAGCTGATACCCATGAGCCTATTAATCCTGCTATGCTCGTTGCAATGACTACTGTGAATGGCAAGGAAGCAGGTTATATTGGTAGTAATCGTGTGCAAGCAACCATGAAAATGGACATGACGCCGATTACTAAGAACAATGAGATAAAAATTGTACCCTTATCTGCTTCAGGCATGGCTGGGCTCACCAATTACTATGCACGGCTCAAGCCTGCCAAACGAGAGGTGCAAGTTAATTTCTATCCAGAGAACAATCTGGGCTATGTTGAACGGTTTGCAATGATTCACGATTTTGTTGACGCTGATACTTATCAGCTGCGAGCTTATCAAAAGAAATCTAGTGAAAGTTCAGGTAGCTTGTTAGATACCGCGTCACCAGAGCCCTTATGTGTTGAATTGTATCAAGGAAATAAAGTACAGCGCCGTTTTTGTAAAGAGTTGGGTAGCGAACATCAAGGCGAGTTTGTAGAAACCGGTACGATTAAGGTGAAATCTAAAGGTACGAAGACTAAAGTATAAAAAACAACTTATAAAAAACAA
>NZ_JBQSVP010000078.1:0-14042 GCF_052376345.1 Psychrobacter sp. AOP5-GZ1-6
CGGTGGCCGATATCGCTACCGGCTTTAAATTGGGAGATTCTCTAGCTATTCGTCGCAATCATTACACTGTTGTGGGGCTAACACGGCGCATGGTATCGTCTAGTGGTGACCCAATGGTGTTTGTTCCGCTCAAGGATGCCCAAGAAGCCCAGTTTCTCAAAAACAACGACGCCATTTGGCAAAGCCGACAGCGCACTGAAGCCAATCCCGCTTTTAATCGTCCCGGTGTGCCAGGTTTGTTAGATGCTGTGATTGCTTCACAGAATACCAACTTGTCCGTCAATGCCGTACTGGTCACACTGAAACCCGGCTATGCGCAGAATGAAGTGGCCGAATCCATCCAGCGCTGGAAGCGTTTGACAGTCTACACGCGGGCACAGATGGAAGACATCCTCGTCGGCAAGTTAATCGCTACCTCAGCCAAGCAGATCGGCATGTTTCTAGTAATTTTAGCCATTGTTAGCGCGGCTATCGTTGCTTTCATCATCTATTCGCTGACCATGGACAAAATCCGCGAAATCGCGGTATTGAAGCTCATTGGCACCCGTAACCGAACTATCGCGGCGATGATCATGCAACAGGCGCTTGCACTAGGTGTGATTGGCTTCGTGGTTGGCAAGATTACGGCCACTTTCGCCGCACCTGTGTTTCCCAAGTATGTGCTGCTTACGCCAATGGATTCGGTGATCGGTTTTCTTGCCGTGCTCGTGATTTGCATACTTGCAAGCATTATCGCCATTCGTATGGCACTCAAGGTCGATCCGGCCGAAGCGATAGGATAACTCAATGACTAAAAAAGGAATACACATCGAAGGCCTAAGCAAACGCTTTGGCAAAGGTGACACGGCTGTCTACGCGTTGAAGGACGTGAATATGCAGGTTGCACCAGGTGAGGTTGTTGGCTTGATCGGTCCTTCCGGATCAGGCAAGAGCACACTGCTAAAATGCCTAGGCGCGGTGATTGATCCGAGCGCCGGTCGCATGACGCTGGGCGATGAGGTAATCTACGACGATGGTTGGAAAGTTCGTGATTTGCGTGCCTTGCGCCGCGACAAAATTGGTTTTGTCTTCCAATCACCATATTTGATTCCGTTTCTGGATGTCACTGACAATGTAGCTCTGCTGCCAATGCTAGCAGGCATCTCGAATGCAAAGTCACGGGCGAAGGCATTGGCGTTGCTCACGGCACTTGATGTGCAACACCGAGCTCAAGCCATGCCTTCGCAACTTTCCGGTGGCGAGCAGCAACGGGTTGCTATTGCGCGTGGATTGGTCAATCAGCCACCGGTGATTCTGACGGATGAACCGACCGCCGCTCTCGATAGCGTGCGTGCCATGGCAGTGATTCGCATCCTTAACGACATGGCTCAGAAATTCGAAACTGCCATCATCGTTGTCACTCATGACGAAAAAATTATTCCTACTTTTAAGCGTATCTACCACATCCGAGACGGCGTAACCCATGAAGAAGTTGGCGAAGGCAGAGCGTTCGAATGAGGGAAATATTGAATGATAGAAAGGTCTTATGACCTACCACAAACATGGCCCCACAAGGCAACTTGCCTAGTGGTTGCCAGTCTGACTAGTTGTGTTGCCGGCCCTTATTTTCAATAACCCATCGCACCTAATAGGTGGGCTTTTCGGGGCCTTTCCCAAACTCTGTGTAACTGCTTATAATCCAATGTAAAGGAGAATAAGCAATGACAAAAGAAACAGAACTAAAGAAATTAGCCGAACAAATGGCTAAACACGTTGGAAGCTTCGAAGACATCAAAGCATTTCAAAAAGAGCTCATGCAGTCATTTATTGACACTGCCTTAGAAGCAGAAATGGAAGAGCATCTCGGCTACCCCAAGCATGAGAAAGCCGATAAACCTAATAAGCGCAACGGGCACACTAAAAAGAGAGTCCGTAGCGACACAGGCGAGCTTGAGATCTCCACCCCCAGAGACCGCGACAGTAGCTTTGAGCCTGTACTTGTCAGTAAGCATCAAACCCGTATTTCAGGTCTTGATGACAAAATCATATTCCACTACAGGCATAGCCTTCCGTCTTGCGCTTCGGGCAAGTGTCTCCCAGACACTTGCTGATCCTCGCTCATACGCCAAGGGTCAAACCACCACTGAGATTGTCGAAACCATCAAGGACATCTACGATGTCGATATCTCAAGTAGCTTGGTTGCAAGAGTCACTGACAACATCTTAGAGGACATCACTGCATGGCAGAACCGGCCACTGAGCAGTGTTTATCCTATCGTCTATTTGGACTGCATCGTCGTGAAGATACGTCAAGACAAGCAGATCATCAACAAGGCTATCTATCTGGCGCTAGGCGTGGGACTTGATGGTAAAAAAGAGCTGCTTGGTATGTGGCTCTCAGAGAATGAAGGCGCTAAATTCTGGCTTGGTGTTCTCACTGAGCTACAAAACCGCGGGGTACAAGATATTCTCATTGCCTGTGTCGATGGTCTAAAGGGCTTCCCTGATGCCATTAACACCGTTTACCCCAACGCTCAGGTTCAGCTGTGTATCGTGCATATGGTGCGTTACTCCATGAAGTTTGTACCATGGACGGATAAAAAGGCCGTAGCAGCTGATTTAAAGGCCATCTACGGTGCTGATACGCTTGAGCTGGCAGAGGCCAACCTTGAGCACTTTGATGATACTTGGGGTAAGGACTATCCGCACGTGGTTAAGTCTTGGCGCAATAACTGGGAGGGCTTAACGGTGTTCTTTGGTTATCCTAAAGATATCAGAAGAGTGATCTATACCACCAATGCGATAGAGTCGCTAAACAGTGTGATTCGAACGGCGGTGAATAAGCGTAAGGTGTTTCCCTCTGATCAGGCAGCATTCAAGGTGGTGTACTTAGCCACCCAGCAAGCATCCAAAAAATGGTCGATGCCAATCCGTAACTGGACGTCTGCTTTAAATCGCTTTATGATTATGTTTGATGATCGTATCAGTAAGCATTTAATCTAAACGGCAGTTACACAGAATTCGGGATGGTCTCAGAATGCTAGGATTAGCATAACTCCAGCTATCAGGTAAGTCCCATCACTTGCCATGACAATTAAGCAAAAAAAAGCAGATATCATCGATATCTGCTTTTCTATTGTTACAAAGCGGCTTCTAAATGACGCTTCAAACAACCATTAGCCTTGAGGCTTAATCAAATACTTCTCACCAGTCGCTTGTTTGCCATAGGCGGCGATTGATTTTAATTGCAGTGCTTATTCTAGCGTGACTTCATGAGTATAGCTGCTCGCAAAGGTGGTGGTGATTTCTTCTGCCACACGCTTACGCATTGCTTTCACCGTTTCACTGCCCAGCTTGCCAAGTGCATTAAATAATAAGAATCCATTAACGCCCCACGCAAAACCAAAGTTACGGTTTAGGGTGATCGGGCCGCGGTCTAAGGCACCATAAATATAGGCTTGTTTAAAGGTGTCTGACCCATAGACGCTGTATTCTTCTACATCGTGAGTAATTGCGGCTTCCATACAGTTTAGAATATCGCTGGACAGCTTGCCGCCGCCAATAGGGTCGAATGAAATAGTCGCGCCTGTTTCGATGAGCGCTGTGGTTCTCCGTTATCGATGCCGAATGGCCGGCTTTTTATCGGGCATTTTTACAATGGCTAGCGCCAGATAACTTTGATGAGGTCGGCAAGCAGCGAGCCCGACTGAGCGAGTTAATTCAAAAAGCTCTTCGACAACAGCTGTGAAGAGCGGCATCCATATACAGCCAAGACCACCTAACAAATGACTGCAGTGCGAATGCTGCAAATTGAGCTTTTATTTCACGTCATAATTTCTGGTTTTTCAGCATAAACTGACAATCACTCAGAATATAGACCTCTCTTCTAAAACTATTATTCGGTTTTTTTAGAGGATTGATAACGCTGGTAGTGTCTTTGGATCTCTATATACTCAGCAATACGCTTCGCATCATGCCACACACCCCAAATAAAGCTAGAGCCTTTGCCCGACAAGTACGGCAACCCGACAAAATAAATACCCGGCTCGCTAGTGACACCTTTGTTGTGTATCGGTGCGCCATTGTCTGCAAAAATATCAAAATCGAGCCAGTGGTAATCATAGCCAAAGCCAGATGCCCAGATAATACTGGTGATATTATCTTTGTCAAAATCGAGCGCGTCGATGGGCATGGTCATACACTCAGGCATATCCATCAACACTTTTGCTTCAGGCTCCTCAGGCAAATCTAGACCATTGTTTTCAATGTATCTGTCCATTTCTTCAAGATTGTCTAAATAGCTTTGTTCGGCACTGACGATGTTATCAACCAAATCATCGTTAAACGATACAGTATGGTCGGTAAATGCCTTGGTCATGCCAACTAGGGTGATACCCTCATGACCCATCTTTCTAAAATCAACGCTTTGTCCGCCATTCATACCACTCACTGCAAACCCCTTAATCGGCCGTTGCGGCGGCGTGGTCTCATGCCATGTGCCCAAAACACCCAGCCACCACACGTTGTCTCTGTCTCTGTATTTGCGCGGCGGACGCTCATGCGGGCCAACGGATAAGTATACCTTTTTACCTGCACTATTTAGCTCTGAGGCAATTTGCACTCCTGATGAGCCAGCACCGACGATCAGTACCGCACCCTCAGGCAGCTGCTCGGGATTTTTATAGTGATCCGAGTGTATTTGATACAGGCTGGTGTCTTGTGGGGCAATTTTAGGAATAAGTGGCTTTTGAAACGGTCCTGTGGCGACTACGACATTATTGGCAAAAAGCGTGCCTTGACTGGTGGTGACGCTAAAGCCTTTTTTGTTCTTATTTTTAACGATGTTTTGTACTTCTACGCCCGTCTCAATCGGTGCGTCAATCATCTTGGCATAGTTTTCAAAATACTCAGCGACTTCGCCGTGCGGCACAAAACTGTCTGGATCATGAGGGAAGTCCATATTTGGAAATTTATCATGCCAGCAGGGACCGTTGGCGACTAATGAATCCCATCGACGCGTGCGCCACGCCTCGGCAATTCTATTTTTTTCTAAGACGACATGCTCAATACCGAGATGGCCCAAATGCTCACTCATCGCAATACCTGCCTGACCTGAACCCACAATCAGTGTGTCTACACTTTTATTATCGATTGACATATGACCATTCTCTCTGCATAAAAATTAATATTTTGAATCATTACTTTTTGAAGATATGACTCTCTATCAAGGTCACATCCACCCAAATCATATTAATTTTTCTGTATTTAAAATGACAATCGTATGTCCTGAATAGCTACCTCAAAAAAACCGAATCACTCTGATATGGCTTAGCCTAACCACTGGAAAGGAAATCTTAATTTGCCTTGAATTTGATTTGCGACATACTGTTTGTAAGGCGATAGCACATCCTTTAACCATTACATACTGTCCATCTTCTTGAAGAATTGAGACTGATAAGAGATCAACCATGACATCTATGAAACATACCCGTATTCGAACCTTTAATACCCAAGAAACTTACCCTGAGCAAAATATCGATAACGACTTGTGCCAAGCAGTCGTCGCAAAAGGCAGTATTGTGTTTTTGCGTGGGCAAATCGGCCAAGACCTAGATACGAGTGAGAGCGTGTGTGTGGGTGATGTCAAAGGCCAAACCGAGCAAGCGATGCACAACATCAGTATGCTGCTAAAAGAGGCAGGTGGTGAGCTGACTGACATCTGCAAAATCACCATCTATATCATAGACCCCAGATACCGCGAAGACGTCTACCGGGTGGTTGGGCGCTGGCTAAAGGGTGTACATCCTGTCTCTACGGGCATTGTAGTCTCTGCGCTAGCACGTCCTGAATGGCTGGTTGAGATCGATGCGACCGCTGTAATTTAAAACCATAATTATACTAAGGATATATAATGACATTTTCTATTATTGCGCGATGTGAAAAAACAGGGCAGTTGGGTGCAGCGATCAGCTCCTCATCACCCGCCGTGGCCTCTCGCTGTATTCGTGCCAAGGCAGGCGTTGGCGTAGTTGCTAGTCAAAACATCACTGACCCTAACTTGTCGCAAATACTGATTGAAATGATGCAATACAACCTAACCCCGATCGATGCCGGTCATGAGCTGATTAAGAGCACTGAGTTTATTCAGTATCGGCAGCTGATGGCACTTAGCGCGACCGATGCACCTTTTGTATTTAGCGGTGAGCATACCTTGGGGACGTTTGCGACTGCGCAAGGTAAACGTGCTGCCTGTGCTGGTAATATGCTGTCTAGCACAGCTGTTCCTGAAAAGATGCTCATGACTTTTGAGCAAAGCGAAGGCTCTCTTGCCAGCAGATTGCTTGAAAGCTTAGTATCGGGTTATCACGCGGGCGGTGAAGAAGGGGAGGTGCATTCGGCAGGCTTGCTGGTAGTAGACAAAGCCACGTGGCCGATTGTCGATCTACGAGTGGATTGGTCAGACACGCCCATAGAGGACTTACAGAAATTATGGGACATATATGAGCCGCAATTAGATGACTATATTGTGCGAGCCTTGAATCCTACCATTTCACCGAGCTATGGCGTGCCTGGAGATTTATAAACCGCTATTTAATAAAAGGATCTATCGTGTTAAGTCGAATTACGTTACGTCAGATGGAATATTTTGTCACTACCGCAGAAAGCGGCAGTATCATCATTGCCTCTGAAAAAATACATATCTCCTCGCCGTCAATATCGGCTGCGATTGCACATATGGAACAAGAGCTTCATGTCCAGCTGTTCATTCGCCAGCATGCTAAAGGCTTGCTTTTGACCGAGATCGGCGAGCAGGTCAAAGATGCCTGTAAAGTGATTTTGGCACAATCCTCTGATCTGTATTCAATGTCGGCTGACTTCACAGGCATTATGCGCGGCAAGATCAAAGTCGGCTGTTTTTCAGCCTTTGCGCCTTTTGTTTACGCTGAAATCATACATGGATTTGCAAATTTGTATAAGCAGGTAGATGTAGAAGCGGTGATTGACGATCATCACAATTTAACGCAAGAGCTCACAAAAAACACTTTAGATCTGGCTTTACTGTACGACTTACATATCGATGAGAACGTCATCAATTTTACACCGCTGGCTGACTTACCGCCGTACGTTTTATTGTCTGAGACGCACCCGCTGGCCAAGCACAAGGCGGTGACGTTAGAAGAGTTGGCCGAATATCCAATGATCCTGCTCGATATGCCCTACAGTAATGACTACTTCCTATCTTTGTTTCGCAAAAACAACCTCAAGCCCAACATTATCGACACCTGTAAATATGTTGATGTGATTCGCTCGATGGTGGGTAACAACATTGGCTACACCATCTTAAATGTTCGCCCAAAGAGCAACTTATCTAACGATGGTAAAAAGTTGGTCATGGTTAGAATATCTGGTGATATGAGGCCCATGAAAATCGGCATCGCCACGCCCAAAAACGCCACACTGACCAATGTCCAACAGGCCTTTTCAAGTCGTTGCCAAGCTTTTATTTCCAACCAATACATACCTGGCATGAGTGTCTCGTATTTCTCCGAAGCACATATCAAAAACCAAAAAGAATAAGGAAGGCAAATGCAACATCACTCAGAATGCCTAGCCGTATTAGAACAACTCATTGCTTTTGATACCACCTCTTATAAGAGTAATTTACCACTGATTGACTACGTCAAACACTATTTAGATCATAAGAATATCGACATCACTATCGATTATAACGACGCGCAGAACAAAGCCAATCTATTCATTAGCACAGGCCCTAAAGACAGCGCTGGCGTATTGTTGTCAGGCCATACCGATGTGGTACCTGTTGATGGTCAAGACTGGGACACTAACCCTTTTGAGGCCGTCATAAAAAATAACAATGTTTATGGTCGTGGCAGCGCCGATATGAAAGGGTTCATTGCCTGCGCGCTAGTCATAATGAAAAGGGCCGCGGACATGCCCTTAACTTATCCCCTGCATCTGTGCCTATCCTATGACGAAGAGATCGGCTGCGTGGGTGTCAGGCACATCCTAACGCAACTGAGCAGCTTAATTGTCCCGCCTAGAGTGGTGATTATAGGGGAGCCGACCTTGATGGATGTGGCTACCAGTCATAAAGGCAAAGCCGTGTTTCAAGTGCAGTTTTATGGCACAGAAGGACACTCCGCTCTTGCGCCAAATTATACCAATGCCATTCACGCGGCCAGTGCCTTTGTACAAAGCTTGATTGACAGTCAGCAAGTGGTTGCCAAAGAAGGACATCTGGATACGGGGTATGACATTCCTTACTCCACCATTCATGTAGGCAAGATTCACGGCGGTACCGCGTTAAATGTCGTACCCAATCTGTGTCAATTAGATTATGAAATTCGCAATGTCGCAGAAGACAGTATTGCCGCGATTCAAACACAGATCTTAAAGGATTTTGCGGCAAAAGATGCCAGCTATCGTTATGAGCTGCAAGACATCAATCAGTATCCTGGGCTAATGACCAACCAAACGCAGCCAGAATTAAAAAGTATCCAAGCGTTATTGCCGCAGTCCAACATCACCAAACTCTCTTTTGGTACAGAGGCAGGCTTGTTCCAACAATGTTTTGACTCTCCCATTTTGGTCTGTGGCCCAGGCTCTATCGAGGTTGCTCACAAACCCAATGAATACATTGCTATTAGTCAATTAAACGCTTGCAGTCACTTTTTAGACAAGCTTGTTGCGACGTTGTTATAGCTTCATTCCTTAACGAATTTTAGAGGACAGATCATGCAATTTGATTGGGCATATACTTTTAGCTTGCTAAAAGACACAAACTTCTGGCAAGCCACCTTAACTGTGATTGAACTTAGTGTATTGGTATGGATTTTGGGTATCGTCCTAGGTTTTGTGATGGCACTGGGCAAAAAATCTAAACTCAAACCTGTCTCGTTATTAAGCCGCGCTTATATCTGGTTATTTCGCAGTATTCCTTTGTTGGTACTTTTGATCTTCATTTACAGTATGCCGCAGGTGTTTCCACAAACCAGCGTGATCTTATCTTCGTCGTTCATGTCTGGTCTAATTGCCTTAACGTTATGTGAGACCGCCTATATTGCTGAGATTCATCGCGGTGGTCTCAACTCAGTCCATCAAGCTCAGATAGAAGCAGGTAAGGCGTTAGGTATCAAGCCGATGGGTATTCAGCGACTGATTGTGGTGCCACAGGCGCTAAGAATCGCCTTACCTACATTGAGCAACGAATTCGTCGTTATCGTTAAACTCACCTCACTGGTATCGGTTATTTCTCTGACAGAAATTCTACTGGTTGGACAGCGTTTGTATGCACAGAACTTCTTGGTGCTTGAAACCATGTTGGCGGTCGCGTTTTACTACATCTTGATTGTCACTGTTTTTGGCTTCTTGATTCAACGCTTTGAAAAATTTATCGATATTACGCAAAAGAAGCCCGGTATTTTGAAAGAAGGTGAGTTGGTTGGTAATATCAGTAGCAATAAATCATTGAATAATTACAAAGAAATAAACCAAGAACGCAAAGGTGATTATGCACTGGAAGCCATTAATATTCACAAATCCTATGGCGAGCACCATGTACTAAAGGGTATTGACCTTAACGTGAAATGGGGCGAGGTGGTGTCTATTATTGGCCCATCAGGCTCAGGGAAAACTACTTTTATTCGTACGTTAAATAGCTTGGAGACACTTAATAAAGGCACGGTTAATTTGATGGGTAATCCTTTTCTAAAAGATACTGTTCTGACCGATAAATCTAAGCCCTTTAAAGAGCAAATTATAAATATCGGTATGGTGTTTCAGAATTTTAATTTATTCCCGCATAAGACTGTTTTAGAAAATATCATGCTGGCACCTCAGTACCATAAGGTATATGACAAAGGCATCAATCAGCTGACCGCAATTGCGATGCTCGACAAAGTCGGTATGAAGGCCCATGCAAAAAAATACCCGCATCAGCTCTCAGGTGGGCAACAGCAGCGGGTAGCGATTGCCAGAGCTCTCGCGATGGAACCTTCTATTATCTTGTTTGATGAACCAACGTCTGCCTTAGATCCTGAGCTGGTCAGTGAAGTATTAAGAGTAATGGAACAGCTTGCCAAAGAAGGCTTGACCATGATTATTGTCACGCATGAAATGAGCTTTGCATTCGATATTTCCGACCGTGTCATCTTTATGGAAGGTGGTCATATTGTTGAGCAAGGATCACCTGAGGTACTGAGAAACAGTACCAACGAGCGCTTCAACCAGTTTGTACAAAATATTAATTAAAAGTAAGAACTCGTTTTCATAGATCAGTTTTTATATCAATCAGAGTCGCCAAAAAAGCCCTTATATGATCGTATATAAGGGCTTTTTCTTTAGTATTGCATTTTTTATATCAGACAAGTATGGATAGGCTGGACAAACAAAGTTTTTACTAAAAAAATTATTCAATAAAATCAGGTTCTTGTATCAGCAGTAACCTTTTAATCTCTTCTAAATGTGCTTCGCTAAAGTCCTCTATAGACTCCCAATCTTGAGCCGTCTTTTCTGCGACGTCATCAGGGATGAGGCGCAATGGCTGATTGGTCGCATAGGCGGTTGTGAGCACTTGGCAGGCGCGCTCAATGGTATACATGTCATCAAATGCCACACCGATGCTGTGCGAGCCGATAAGTACCCCGTGATTGCCCATCATCAGACGACTATGCTCGCCTAATAAGCTGGCGAGTCGTTTGCCTTCCGCATTGCTATCAGCCATACCTTGATAACAATCATCGTAGCTCACACGATTAAAATAGCGCGCCGTGTTTTGATCAATCGGTTTAATGGTCGGATCTTTTAGCGTTGAGATGGTAGTCGTATAAATCGGATGCAAATGCAGCACGCATTTGATATCTGGTCTTAATAGATGGATTTGACTGTGTATAGCCCACGCGGTTGGGTCAATTTTTGCCAATAACTCATTATCAGGATTATTGGTATCTAACAAGATTAAATCACTCGCTTTAATGGTCGAAAAGTGTTGCCATTTTGGATTGATCAGAAATTGACTACCATCTTCAGATACCGACGCACTGAAATGGTTGGCGACTGCCTCATGCATGTTCAGACGTGCAAACCAACGAAAACAAGCGGCAAGGTCAATGCGTGCCTGTTCTTCGCTTTTAAGATTGTTGTTTTTAAAGTCATTCATAAATCACCTCTGTATGTAAAATTATTACTATACAGAGTGTATTGAAAACAAAGCGATTTTTTTAAATAGGATTTGCAGTAGTAGTGGGTAGGTTTTTCAAAATTGCTTTTAATAGGTCGTCTTTAGTATAACTGAGTTAAGCGATAAAGATGTTACCAACACATTTAATACGGTTGTTTAAATTCATTAACCCACTAGGAATGACTACGATGAAGCCATTAAAAATGATATTACTTTCTGCCGCTGCAGGCTTAGTATTAAATGCCTGTTCGAGTGAAGCACCTACCAGTAGTCAAGAAAGCAGCGCCACTGCTACTGAGAGCGCAGGTGCTGATAAACGAGTACTAACCATAGGCTCTGATATGACCTTTCCGCCTTATGAGTATTTGGATGAGCAGGGCAATCCGGGCGGGGTAGATGTGGAGATTATGGCCAAAGTAGCGGAGCTTAATGGTGATATCACACCCAAATGGGAAGATACCAGATTTGCAAACCTCATTCCTGGGCTAAAAGGGGACAAGTTTGATGTGCTGTATTCAGCAATGTACATCACTAAAGATCGCTTAGCGCAGATTGATATGATTCCTTATTACAAGACCGACATCTCATTGCTGGTGCGTGGTGACTCAGACCTTGCACCTCAAGGGGCAGATGACTTATGTGGTCAAAAGGTTGGTGCGATGAAAGGCACAGAATTTGTCAATCAATTAGGAAAAATATCCGCCAAATGCGTGGAACAAAACCAAGGCGCTATCGAAATTCGTGAATACGAAACCTCACCGCAAACCTCTCAAGCATTGCTCTCTAGAGCTGTAGATATTCAATATGATGATGCTGCCGTCATGAAAGCCGCGGAAATGAAACTTGGCGATCGCGTGAAAATCACTTCAACACAAGAGCTATATCCTATTGTCGGCGGGATTAGTGTGAAAAAAGGTGATACTGAAACTTATCAAATCATCTCGGACGGTATAGAAAAAATGAAACAGTCTGGTGATCTAGAAAAAATACTGAGCGTCTACGGTCTAACCGTTCCAAGCCAAGCAGATATCGATCAAATAATGAATTAATCGGATAAGCAGCATAAGTAAAAAAGGAAGGAGTATTAAATGTTAACCAATGAACAAATTAAGCAGTATCACGATAGAGGTTATTTAGTAGTAGAAAACGCTATTGACTCTACTGATCTCACAGACCTTCTTAATCAAATAAATTTTTGGATAGATGAGAGTAAGGTACATGCCGAAGCTTGGGGTTCAACATTAGATGGTAGAGCAAGGTTTGATATCGATCCAAAAGATCACAGTGCTAAAAACCCCTCTCTACGCCGTGTTACATCACCGACAGAAATATCTGAGTCCTTTGCAGATATAGCACTTAAATCCAATATGTCAGAAATGGCAAGCGACTTGATAGGCGGTAATGGCACATGCTTTCACCATAGTAAAATCAATGCCAAGTTGCCCAATACGTCGACTACCGTCAAATGGCATCAAGACTTTCCATTTACGCCGCACACCAACGATGACATGCTGACGGCACTACTAATGATCGGTGAGGTTACGATGGAAAACGGACCACTACTGGTGGTGCCCAGTAGTCATAAAGAAGATCTGTTTTCCCATTGGGAAAATGGGAAGTTTGTGGGTAAAGTGAGTGATGACATAGAAGCGAAAAAATGCCAACAGTTTGTACCCTGTATCGGTAAGCCAGGTTCTATATGCTTTATGCATAGTAGGTTGCTGCATTCATCAGGGCCGAACAAAAGCGACTTGCCCAGATACTTATTCATCTCCGTATACAAGGCAGAAGATGCACATGCGCTATCACCAAACCCGCTACCAAGTAAGCATGAAGGCGCTTTGGTAAAAGGCGTGATAAGTGGTAATGTTAGATTGACTCCCAACCTTGTACAGCTGCCAGAAATACCTAAGGGTGCATCGTTTTTCACTCAGCAAGAAATGGCAACGATGGGTTAGTCTGATTTTAGATTTTAAATCTGGCATATTGTCTAATAAGATTATTTTAGTATCAAAGGTTAACGAAATGAAAACAATATTAACATCCCCTATTGAAGAGAAATGCGCTTGGTTCGGCAATGATATTATCAATAATAATGATTGGATAATTAGACTTGATGATTATTTATTGTCAGTTTTGGATGCGGCACATCAGCATATCACTAATCTAGGGAAAAAAGCTCCTCACTTTAATAAAGATGATATACATATTAAAGATGAAAAGTTTTTAAATTTTATCGATAAAATATCGGATCAACTTGAGAATGGCTATGGTTTTATTGTAATAAAAGGCTTAGATGTCAAACGATTTAATGAAGAGGAGCTTATAGATATTTATTATATCTTGGGCTTGTATTTAGGTATGCCTGTAACCCAGAATATACAACAACAACTGTTAGGCTATGTGGAAAATGCAGGGGATGTAAAAAATAAACAAACAAGAGTCTATCGAACAAATGCTAATTTACCCTACCACTCTGATATGTCGGACGTTGTAGGTCTTCTATCCATAAGAAAAGCGAAAGAAGGTGGGGAAAGTAGTTTGGTAAGTTTTGCGACAGTTTATAATACAATTTTAAAAGAATATCCAGAGTATCTAGCCTACTATTATCATCCAGCTTATTATAACCATCTTGGTGAAGATGAACCCTCATTAAGCCCCATATTTAGTTATTGGGAAGGCAAGCTAGCATGTCGGTACCTAAGACAATATATTGAGGTTGGACATGAAAGAAAAAATATTCCATTATCTAGAGTACAAAAGGACGCACTTAATATTTTCGATGAAATAAGTCATCGAAATGAGCTAAGAATTAATATGATTTTAGAGCCTGGTGATATACAACTATGCAATAACTATATTG
>NZ_JBQSVP010000079.1:0-14034 GCF_052376345.1 Psychrobacter sp. AOP5-GZ1-6
CAGCTCTAGTAAACTCATAATTTTTAATGTACATGTGCAAGACCTTGATAGATATAAGGATACACTAAAAGTGTAATATTCTAAAATTTCACTAATAAATGTACATTAGCTTATTAAAAAGCTAGCTAATGTACATTTTTTTAGTCAAATAATTGTCACTTATATTAATACTGAAGAGAAAGTTATCTAGCTCCGCGCTCTAGTTCTCTTATGATAAGATGAAGGTTAATAAGATTGGTCTAGTGTGCCTAATATAAAATATCGAAAGTTTATACTTTGCTTAATAGCAAACTTAAAGAGTTAAGCAGCTATCTATCTTCCAAAACCAATAAAAATACTAATCGAGAACAAAGAAACATGGCTAAAACACCCGCGAACAAAAAAGATAAAACCGATAACGGTAATTTTGAAGAAGCCCTTTGGGATGCGGCTAACAAGCTACGAGGTAGCGTCGAATCCTCAGAATATAAGCACATCGTCCTTAGCCTGATTTTCTTAAAGTTCATCAGTGATACTTTTGAGCAGCAGCGCCAAAAGCTTATCGATACGGGCTATGAAAAGCATATCGATATGGTACAAGCCTATACCAAAGACAACGTGTTCTATTTGCCGGAGGAGAGTCGCTGGAGTTTCATCCAGCAGAATGCCAAGCAAGAAGATATCGCGCTTAAGATCGACACCGCGCTTAGCACCATTGAAAAGACCAACCAATCATTAAAAGGCGCATTGCCTGACAACTACTTCTCACGTCTGGGCTTAACGGCCAGTAAGCTTGCTGCCTTGATTGATGTGGTCAATAACATCGACACTATCGGTAATCCAGAAGAAGACACGGTCGGGCGCGTGTACGAGTATTTCTTAGGTAAGTTTGCCGCGACTGAAGGCAAAGGCGGTGGTGAGTTCTATACGCCTAAGTCTGTGGTCAATCTCATTGCAGAAATGGTTGAGCCGTATCAAGGGAAAATCTATGATCCCTGCTGCGGTTCAGGCGGTATGTTCGTCCAGTCCATCAAATTCATCGAGAGTCACCACGGCAATACCAAAGACGTTTCTATCTATGGGCAAGAGTACACCAGCACCACCTACAAGCTCGCTAAGATGAACCTTGCCATTCGTGGTATCTCTAGCAACTTGGGCGATGTGGCTGCCGATACGTTCTTTAAAGATCAGCACGAAGATCTCAAAGCGGACTTCATCATGGCAAACCCACCTTTTAACCAAAAGGATTGGCGCGCGCCTGATGAGCTGGTCGATGATCCACGCTGGGCAGGCTATCCGACACCGCCGACGGGCAATGCCAACTATGCGTGGATATTGCACATGATATCTAAGCTCTCTGAGCATGGAACTGCTGGTTTTGTACTTGCTAATGGTTCGATGTCTACTACTACCAGTGGTGAAGGTGAGATACGCGAGCAAATCATCAAAAATGATCTGGTTGATTGTATGATTGCGCTGCCCGGTCAGTTGTTTTATACCACACCAATTCCGGTGTGCTTATGGTTTATCAGTAAAGACAAGCAAGCCAAATCCGCTGACAGCAAAGCACGCGGCTTGCGTAATCGTAGCGGTGAGACGCTATTCATTGATGCCCGTGCTATCGGCAGTATGATTGACCGTACTCATAAAGAGTTCAGTAATGAAGATATTGAAGCGATTGCTAAGACTTATCATGCATGGCGCGGAGAGAAAGAAGCAGGCGGCTATGAAGCTTATGCTGATGAAGCAGGCTATTGTAAATCGGTAAGCCTAGATGATATCAAAGCCAATGATTATGTACTGACCCCTGGGCGTTATGTCGGTGCTGCTGCTATCGAAGATGACGGCATTCCGTTTGAGACTAAAATGCTGGAGCTAAGCCAAACACTATACATGCAGATGCAAGCGTCACAAAAGCTCGATGCGACCATCCGTCAGAACTTGGAGGTGTTGGGTTATGGTGAGTGATTGGGATCTTGTGAAAATAGAAGATATTGGAGATGTTAAAAGTGGTAAACGTCTTCCGAAAGATCACTCGTTAATATGTGATGAAACCCCATTTCCATATATACGCTTAGTTGATGTCTCTGACGGAAGAATAAGAAGAGATAACCTCCAATACCTAACCGAAGCAACTAAAGAAAAAATACAAAAATACGTAGTTAATACATCTGATGTTTGTCTAGCTATAGTTGGTCATACTATTGGTATGGTGTTCTATGTTGATTCCGAATGGGATAATAATAATTTAACTGAGAATGCAGCACGAATCACAAATATTAGAGAGGATATTGTTTCTAGGTATTTATACTATTTCTTAATTTCCCCTCAGGGGCAAACAGAGATTTTGTCTAGAAAAGTAGGTTCAGCACAAGGAAAGCTTCCTTTATACAACATCAAGTCATTGGAGGTATTGCTGCCACCCCTCCCAGAACAAAAAGCCATAGCTCATATTCTCGGTTCATTAGACGATAAAATCGAGCTAAACCGCCAAATGAACGAAACGCTAGAGGCGATGGCGCAGGCGTTGTTTAAGAGCTGGTTTGTAGATTTTGATCCAGTGATTGATAATGCGCTCGCCGCTGGTAACGCTATTCCTGATGAGTTCTCTGAACGTGCTGAGCAGCGTAAAGCGATTGAGAAAAAAGACAATTCAGATATTCAGGCATTATTCCCTGATGAATTTGAGTTTACGGAGGAAATGGGTTGGATTCCGAAGGGTTGGGAATCTGGAACGATAGCAGATATCTCTTTTGTAAAAGGTGGATATGCATTTAAAAGTAAAGATTTTATAGATACCGGTTTTCCTGTCATTAAGATCAAAAATATAAACAGCGATAGAACAGTAAATACATCTGATCTACAGTTTATACCCAATGAAATTGCTAAAAAAGCAGAAAATTTTTGGTTGAAAACTGGTGACTTAATGATGGCAATGACTGGAGCAACAGTTGGCAAGTTTGGTCTATTGGTTGCAGAGAATAAAAAGGTCTACTTGTTAAATCAACGAGTTGCCAAGTTCAGTCCTATTAGTTCAGTTAGCGATAAAATTTGGTTTATTTATTGTTTTTTGAATCAAAAATCTACGATTGATTATATTGTTAATATCGCTGAAGGTAGCGCTCAACCAAATATTAGCGCAGATTCGATAATGGCAACTCAGTTGGTAAAACCATCTGATGAACTGATTAATATATTTAATGAAACAGTTGATAGTAATTTCAATAAAATGCTAATGAATCGTGAAGAGTGTTTAACCTTAGAAAGGCTACGAGACACCCTTTTACCTAAGCTCATGTCAGGAGAGCTACGTATTGCAGACGCTGCTGAACTTGTGAATAAAGCTATATAGCTTTTGATAGTAAACGTTTATCCCAAAAACATAATCATTAATGGAGTTCAAGATGGAGAAGCTTTTACTTAGTTTGGCGCTTAGCTTAGGCGCTCTATCTGCCACTCCTGCAATGGCTGCCGCTCCGGCTTTCTCTGCCAGTCAAATGGCTCAGGTCAAAATCAAAGACTTGAGCTTTAAAGAAGTCATGCGTGAGTTCTATAGTGGTCAGATGTTCGATATTCATGTGGATTATATGGAAGATACACCGTATATCGGACTAGGGAAATATGATGATTCTGACAGGGCGACTATCGCCTTAATGCGCCCTGTTATTCAATATAAAAATACAGCAGGTGAGGATCGTTATCTGATTCTCATTGAGAAGAAACAAGTTTCTGATGGAGAAATTGACTCTTGTCATATCTGCAAGGCAACAGCGGATTTATACAGCTTTAAAAAACTGAAAAATGGATTTTTTCAGTTAGTGAGTCGAACACCAAAGAACGTAGAGGAATCGGGTAGCAATGGAAGTTCGGGACTTTATGCTGAAGATGTTCAGGAAGGTATGCAGCCGTTAGGTAAGAACCTAGTAGGAAGTTTGTTTACGAATTTCTATATGGGTCAAGGTGCAAGGGATGAATGGTGGAAAGCCTTACATTTACCTGAGAATGATTTTATCAATGTTTATTATGTTGGTGATGCTGGCTCAAGCAATGAGCGTTACGATGAAGACTCACCTTTGTATTATGGTTATGAAGGGACTTTAAAAGTATTGTCGGACAATACCACTTATTATCCTATTATGTTGACTTACAAAGGCGAAAAGCCTACTGAAAATGATGAGCGTATTGAGCATGTTAATTACAGCAAAATTATGAAGTTCAATCCTGTAAAAAAAGAGTATCAGTAAAATAACTGAGCTTATGTTTTAATCAATTTGGAATTCGAATATGGCCTATTTAAGTAAAATTGAAGGTAAAGTAACCATTAAGGCATTGTTAATATATATTCTTATTAGTATATGGGTGCTTGGTCTAATGATATTTTTCAGACTAAACGAATCCTTTGATGTTTATTATGCTGGCTATGGAGACATGCCTGTAGAAATTCAAAACGACAGTTATGGTAGTCCAGTGCCTGTTGAGATAACTAATCACGAGTTAAATGTAGAAGTGACTAATGGTTGGCATAACGCGGTGCCAGTTGAACCTCGGTAAGTCCAGGCTGTTAAGTTGATATTAGTTTAGACAATCATACGAGGATGTAGATTTTGAAATTCACCGAAGACAGACTTGAACAAGCTATTATCGAGCTACTAGCAGCTGAGGGTTATCCACATACGGTTGGTGAGGCGCTTGACCGTAATCCTGACGATGTGCTGATTAAATCTGATCTTCGACAGTTTCTAGCGACCCGTTATAAAGATGACTTAATCACAGAGTATGAGATTGAGTCCATTATTCATAAGCTTGAGTACCTTCCTGCGTCCGATCTGTACGATACCAACAAAGCCATTATGAAGTTTGTCGCTGACGGGTTTTTCTTGAAGCGTGAGGACTATACCCAAAAAGACTTATACATCCAGCTCATTGATTATGAGGCACTCGATAACAATCGCTACCGCATCGTTAATCAGATGGAGATACAAGGCTTTGAGCTGCGTATTCCTGATGGCATTCTCTATATCAACGGCTTGCCACTGGTAGTGTTTGAGTTTAAGAGCAGCATCCGTGAAGATGCCACTATGTTTGATGCCTACACCCAACTGACCACTCGCTATAAGCGCGATATTCCAGAGCTGTTTAAATACAATGCGCTATGTGTCATCAGCGATGGGGTCAACTCAAAGATGGGTTCGTTCTTTGCCCCGTATGAGTTCTACTATTCCTGGCGCAAAGTCACTGGCGATGAGAAGTTAGAGAAAGACGGCATCCACTCCTTACTGACCATGATGAGCGGTTTATTTGATAAAGCGCGTTTGCTCGATGTCATCCGCAATTTTATCTATGTGCCTGACAAATCCAGCAAGGAAGAAAAAATCGTTTGTCGTTACCCGCAGTATTATGCAGCCACCAAACTGTTTGATAATATTAAACGTCATATGAAAGTGCTTGATGCAAACGGCAAGTTTGACGAGAGCGATGCTTTACGAGATGGTAAAGGCGGTACGTACTTTGGCGCGACTGGCTGTGGTAAAAGCTTTACCATGCTATTTCTAGCACGTCTGCTGATGCGCGATGTGGAGCTTGGCAGCCCAACCATTATCTTAATCACTGATCGCACCGACTTAGACGGTCAGCTGTCTGAAACCTTTACCAATGCTAAGACTTATATCGGCGATGACAATATCATCAGTGTCGAAAGTCGAGCGCATCTACGCGAACAGTTAAAAGGGCGCAAAAGTGGCGGTGTGTTCCTGACGACCATCCATAAGTTCACCGAAGACTTAGCCCTGCTTACAGAGCGTACCAACGTCATCTGTATCTCTGATGAAGCGCATCGTAGTCAAATCAATCTCCAGCAAAAAATTACCGTCACCGAAGACGGCGTCAAAAAGACCTACGGCTTTGCTAAATACCTCCATGACTCATTACCCAATGCCACCTACGTCGGTTTCACGGGCACACCAATTGATGCCACCCTTGATGTCTTCGGTCCCGTGGTTGACAGCTACACCATGGTTGAGTCGGTATTTGATGAAATCACGGTGCGCATTGTCTATGAAGGTCGCGCTGCCAAAGTGCTACTCGATAGCAAGCAGCTTGATGAAGTCGAAAAATACTATCAACAAAGCGCGGACGCTGGCACCAATGAATATCAGATAGAGAAAAGCAAAAAAGCCATGGCCAGTATGTCGACCATTCTTGGTGATCCTGATCGTATCAGAGCCATTGCCGAAGACTTCGTTGCGCATTATGAAGCACGCGTGAGCGAGGGCACTACACAAAAAGGTAAGGCGATGTTTGTCTGTAGCAGCCGTGAAGCTGCCTATCAGCTGTATAAAGACATCATAGAGCTGCGTCCTGAATGGAACGAAGTAAGAGCGTGCGAGGAAGGCTCAATCTTATCGGAGAAAGAGCAGAAAGAGGTGATGCCTATAGAGCGAGTCAAAATGATCATGACTCGTAACAAAGACGATGAGAAAGGCATGTGGGACAATCTCGGTAATAAAGCACACCGTCAGGATCTAGATAAACAATTTAAAAATGGCAAATCGAACTTTAAGATCGCCATCGTCGTTGATATGTGGCTCACTGGCTTTGACGTGCCATTCTTAGATACTATGTATATTGACAAACCTTTGCAAAAACACAGCCTGATTCAAACCATCTCACGAGTTAATCGTCAGTTTGAAGGTAAAGAAAGCGGCTTAGTGGTTGACTACATCGGCATCAAAAAGCAGATGAACCTGGCGCTCTCGCATTACACCGGTGGTCAGGTTCAAGACCTAGAAGACATCCAAGAGTCAGTCGTGGTGGTCAAAGACCATTTAAACCTACTTGATACGGTTTACCATAAGTTTGACTCTAGCCTGTATTTCAGCGGCACACCACTAGAGCAACTTAATTGTTTGAACGCGGCGGCTGACTTTGCGTTGCAATCTAAAAAGCTAGAGAAACGTTTTATGGATTTAGCCAAGCGTCTGAAGTCTGCTTATGATATTTGTGTGGGTAGCAGTGAGCTCACAAAGGCGCACAAGGACAAGATCCATTACTACCTAGCCATTCGTACCATCATCTTTAAAATCACTACTGGCGGCGCGCCTGACGTTGAACAGATGAACCAAAAGGTACGGAATTTGGTGAAAGATGCATTACTGAGTGATGGGGTAGAAGAGATATTTAAGCTCGGTGATGACACAGACGGTGAGATCGATATCTTCGATGAAGACTACCTAGCCAAGCTTGAGGTGATTAAACAGCCCAATACTAAACTAGAGCTGCTACAACAGCTGCTGGCTAAAGCCATTGGCGAGCTGCAGAAAACCAACAAGGTTAAAGGCGTTGATTTCAGTAAGAAAATGAATGCACTGGTTGAAAAGTATAACGACCGCGATGAGCAGGACTTATTACGTGCCGAAGTCATTGGTGATTTCTCTGATGAGATTATCAAGCTGTATCACGAGCTACGCGATGAGATGGCATCGTTTGGTGAGATGGGTATCGACTTTGAAGAAAAAGCCTTTTACGACATTCTGCTGTCACTGGCACATAAATATGATTTTACTTATCCCGAAGACAAGCTGATTGAGCTGTCCAAAGAGGTGAAAAAGCTTATCGATGACAAAGCTCAATATACGGACTGGAACAAGCGCGACGATATCAAAGCGGAGCTACAGTTCGATTTGATGATATTGCTTGATGAGTGGGGTTATCCGCCCGTTGATTCAAAAGAGGTTTATAAAGAGATATTTGAACAGGCTGAGAATTTTAAGAAGAATAGGGTGGTTTAGTTATACTTATACATGATTTACTATGAAATCTTTGAGTTTGAAAAGCAGTATCATGATGATTTTATCATGTCAGGGCATGGCCGCCTGAATCAAGTAAGTCAGCCTCCGATATAGTCGGGGCGATTCAGTATTAGGCTTGAGAGGGTTACCCACCCTTGCTACTCAAATAATATTTTGGATATTATAATACAGTTAGTTCAAAATAAGATAAGCATAATTGCAACGATATCCTGCTAGTACAGAGCTTACTCTTCTGCTGTCTGCTAATACAGTGTTTTTTTAAATTTAATCGATTATAGTATGTAGAAATAACAAGGAATTACTACTCAGTGCAGACCAGTGAAGAGGAAACAAAATTTATTCGGTTTATGAAATGGCTCCAAAGTAACTTCACTGAAGTATATCTTTCATTAGAACCAATGCTTTTACTTCTTGTAGGAATTCTTCTTGCTGAAGAAGTACTAGAATTTTATAAGCAGCCCGAAATTTCTTGGGACACTCATTATAAGCTGCTTTTTATCCCTGCATTGGGACTGCTATCCGTTATCTTCAGATTATTAGCTAAGAATCGAGCAAAACAGCTTGAAGCAAAAGCAGATAAATACGACCAACAGTCTATTGATTTCAACGAAATAAGATCTGAGCTCAGTTCTACTCAAGAAGCAATATCAATCCTTAAAACTGAACGGCTTGAAGACGCTATCAATACATCTTCTTCTTTTTTAGAGTATATCTTCAATCAGTTGAAGCTTACATACAACGAAAGATTATCTGCATATATGATTGTTACCTTAGAGAATCAAGAAGAATATTTACAAATTTTTGGACGTTATAGCAAACATTATGAGCATAATAAGCTACGTCGAAAACGCTTTCCAAAAGACCAAGGAGTTATTGGAAGAGCTTTCGTAAATGGGGAGTATGATGAAGTCTTTTTTCCCGAGAATGAAGAGGATTATTTTGAAAAATGCAAGGAGTTCGGAATTCTTAAGAAGGACGCAAAAGAAATAAGAATGAAAAGCAAATCTTTTTATCCGTTTGTCATTAACAATACTTCTCACAGCAATAATAAAAACGTAATAATTCTCTTGGAAAGCATGACCATCGGGTATCAATTTAATAAGAGAGATATGGAAGATTTTTTAATCAATTATCCAGACTTTATTAAACATTTGCTACAGCATAGCTATAGTATGCTTGAAGCAACACAAACAGAGGGTAAGCTATGAATAATTTAAATAGTATTCTTAAGTATATTTGTTGTGTATATCCTTATCCCTCAGAGCTTTCTAAAGCAAGACTAACTAAACTGGTTTATCTTGCTGATTGGGAGTCAGTAAGATTACATAAACAACAGCTGACTGATATTAATTGGTACTTTGATAATTATGGACCGTTTGTTAGTACTGTTCATGAGGTTGCTGTAAGAGACCCTCAAATCAATGTAATATCAACCTACACAATGTATGGCACTCCTAAAACTTTATTTAGCTACATAGGGGAACCTCCTAAAGTTCCTGAAGATATTAAAAAAATTATAGACGAAGTAATTACGAACACTAGAAGTATGTATTGGAATGAGTTTATCGATTATGTTTACTCTACCCCACCTATTCAAGGCTCCAACAGATATACATTTCTAAACTTAGTCGATTTTGGAGACTCCTTAACCGACTATTAACAGAATACTTATCAAGAAATGAGCCGCCCCCGTATTTTTGGAGACTCCACATTTTCTAATTGGTAGTTTGATGAATACTAATTTGACAGCAAGCGATCTATTTTTTAGATGATTTGAGTATTACTTCGCTTCTTTAGCCACATCAGCGATCAGATGCCGTGAGCACTTGGTCATTCTTTGTATCTCAGAATAGCTATGGCCTGATTTGAGTAGACTAGCGATGATCTTGCGCTTTTCGGTATCCTTTCTACGTCCTGAATATTTACCTTCTGCCTTGGCACGAGCAATACCTTGCATCTGACGGTTACGACGATCCTCATAATCTTTTCGAGCAATGGCTGCGAGCATATCCAGCATCATTGAGTTAATGGCTTGCAATACACTGCTCATAAATTCAGTGCTGCTTTCAGATTGAAGCGCCATATATGAGGTAGGCAGCTCTTTTGATACGATAGATAGCTTTTTTTCTGATAGCATTCTTTTGAGAGTATCCCAATCAGCTTGATTTAAACGTGCCAAGCGATCAATCTGCTCAATTAAGATCACATCGCCCTTATGAGCATCTTCAATCAGCTGCATAAGCTTGGGTCGCACCAAGATAGCTCCTGATTCGTTTTCGACATAGAAGGCAGCAATTTTGTGGCCATGATCGTTGGCAAATGCTATGAGTTCGCTTTTGGCACGCTTAGCGTCTTGTTCTTTGGTTGACGCTCGTAGATAAGCTCTGATAGGTAATCCCCCCGATAAATAAGAACACTTAGAAATAGAGATTAACTGCTAGAATAAACCAGCAGGAGAATCCTATGAAAAAGACCCGTTTTAGCGACAACCAGATTGTTAACATCTTAAAGCAAGCCGAACAAGGCGTTCCTATCACTGAGCTATGCCGTGAGCATAACATCAGTCAAAGCACCTTCTACAATTGGCGATCGAAGTATGGCGGCATGGACGCCTCTTTGATTGCTCGTCTTAAAGCACTTGAGACTGAAAACGCCCGTCTTAAGAAGATGTACGCAGATGAATGCCTTAAATCAGACATACTACAGGATGCCATGACAAAAAAGTGGTAGCGCCACAAAGGCGCAGACAGCTCGTTTGTCACTATATTGAAGCGCGTAATATTAGCATACGCCTCGCTTGTCGTATCTTTGACATCAGTGTTACCTGCTACTATCACAAGTCCGCGGCAACGGATGAGAATAAGCAGATAGCTGACTTACTTATCAAACTAACCGATGAGAATAAGAACTGGGGCTTTGGCTTATGCTTTTTAACCCTGCGTAATGTCATGGGACTGCCATACAACCATAAGCGTGTATATCGTATCTACTGCGAGCTTGAATTAAACCTTAGAATCAAACCCAAGCGCCGCATCAAGCGTGCTAAACCAATACCACTGGCTGTACCTGACAAGATCAATCAAAGCTGGAGTATGGATTTTATGCATGACGGCTTAACAGATGGGCGTGCCTTTAGACTGTTTAATGTGATTGATGATTATAACCGTGAAGCGCTGACGATCGAGGTTGACTTCTCACTACCGGCTGGGAGGGTGATACGCAGCTTGAACCAGTTAATTGAATATCGAGGTAAACCTATGCAAATAAGATGCGACAACGGCCCTGAATATATCAGTAATGCGCTCAAAGAATGGGCTGAGCAGCAAGGCATCACTATTAGTTATATTGAGCCTGGCAATCCACAGCAAAATGCATATGTAGAGCGCTTCAACAGAACAATGCGTTATGATTGGTTAAATCAGGAGCTGTTTGATACTCTAGAGCAGGTACGTGCACAAGCAGAAAACTGGTTATACCACTATAATCATGAACGACCCCATATGGGTAATGGCGGTTTTACGCCAATACAGAAACTCAATCAGGCAGCTTAATTCTATTTATTAGGTGTCTTATGGTTGGGAGGGTTACCGATAAACATAAACACCTAAAATAGTCTGTTATAAGTGGTTCCATTATAGCAGTCTGTTTTAAGTAGTTTGTTAATAGGTTTGAAGGGTGAAATAACTGGTTCCCTTGGGGTATACCCTAGTTTATGATCCTTACTTTAAATCAATGAGTACAAAAAAGATTTACTGGTAATTTTTATATGATTCATATTATCTACACTGGATTAATAGGACATTTAGGGCAAAGCTATGATTTACACCAATCTACTGATGAAAGAGTTTTTAGATATTAGCGAAAATGAAATACAAGAATCCACATTAGATAAGGAGTTAGACCTTATCTTAAAAGAAGGGTTTTTACCGATAGGTGACTGCATTTTTCTAGAAAAAATATTCCCTTCAAGCTATGCTCGCTGTTCAATTGAAAAACAGGATATTGAAAGAGAGTTTACTGATTTTTCGGGTTATGAAGTTTCGACTAATAGGTTTCATATAGAAGATTTTACAGACCAAGACCCGTTCATCCAGTCCATCATATTTTCTAACAAATTCAAGAAAAAATGGCTTATAGACTTCCCTTTAGAGAGCGTTAATATAACAATAGGTTTTCAAGATGATGAAGTTGGGAAGTTTGCAACTTTCACTTTTCACAAGAGTAGGAACGGTGAAGTAGTGCATGATATCAATAGCCTTGAACTATATGATCAGCCTATATACGTTGAAGTTCTATCTGGCAGATCGATGCCTGTATAGCGCACCAACCTTACTTTGAACCATTATTGAGGGAAATATGGAGAAACTTATCAAAAAATTAATTCAACCGAGCCAAGGTGAAATAGAAGAAGCTTTGAAATTTCCAAATGGTCGTGTTTATCTTATTCATCCAGATTATTCTGCTGATGGTGAAGTGCCTCCATCTGCCATTATTGGAGCATGGAAAGTAGATGCTGATGGTAAGATAGTTGGAGACCTCATTCACAATCCAAACTACACAGAGCAATGATTAAACAAAAAGGCTTTAAACCTTATTCAGTATAGATGTTATCAGATGGATTTATCTTCACTTATGATATGTAAGAGTTTTAATGAATAGCTTGCTAAAGCTGAGCAGGATTATTGGTAATAGCTAATCTTAAGTTTGAGAATCTAACGTTTTGTACACTCAGAAGTACATTCTTAATATTTTAATATCCTAATCTATTAGTGTGTATAGATTGCAGCCGAAGATTCAAGTCCTCACTAGGGACTTGAACCTTCGCTACGTACATTAAGACTAGTTTATTCACTCAAAACATTGATGCTACTAGCCTAAATGACTAAGGGTCCATTTTGAATGAGAATGAGTGGTCACAAAGGCTCGATTTTCCATAAATCTCAATGGAATCCGTATTCTGGGATTTTAATCTATTAATAGACTACAATAAAATCTATTTCCGAGAGTATCTAATTTCACAAGATTTAGTCAGAACCTCTGACTAAATCTTGTATCTCAATCTCTAGCGCATCGCAGATCTCATATGCCTTCTTCAGCGTGATATTCTTCTCACCACGCTCAATATTTCCCATATAGCTTCGATCAATACCAGCCATCTCTGCAAGTCTCTCTTGAGATATTCCTTTGCCTTTTCGCACCTCACGGACACGCTTTCCAAAGGCAATCATACGCTCATCTGTTGTCATCTCATTAACCACTGCTAAAAATAGCAATACTCACAGTGGTGGGCTATAATATCCACGGGATATAGTCGGTATTAAAAGGTGGGTATGAAAACAAAGTTAGAGTATCAATCAGGCATTGCAGACGCTACAAAGCTTATCTGTGAGAAGTATTGGTTAATGAGGCGCAATAAACCCAACGAGTTTGTACATACCTGTCAAGAAATTGGTCAAGCATTTGGATTTAAGCCTAAGGATATCTCTAATATCGCTAAAACCAATTCTCACCTTATCGTACTCGACAGCCAATGCATCGATTGCGGCAAAATGCATATCTGCCATAATCGCGCACAGTTTAATCAATTGAAGTTAGAAAGTTGGCGGTGTGATCTATGTTGGAAAGCACTTAATAAAAAAACAATGCAAGCGCAACCACTTTTAGAAAAACCTGTTGAGAAAGAGAGTTTAGAAGAAGAGCAACAGCAGGCGTTTCTAGAATACATTAATAGCTATCGGACTACCCGACTCACTGAAATACCATCAGTAACCACACTTAACGAAGTTGATAAACTCCTATTGGCAGCGACTGTAGAAAGCTTTGGGAGAGAAGATTTAAAAACTACGATTTCTCTACATGACATTCAGTCATTACCTTTATCACCATTCTTTTGGCTGGATGAATATTTACTTCAACATCTTTTAGAGCTGAACCTGCTCTTATTGGTTCCTGAAGATAATTTCACATATATTAATATCAATGGGGAACAGGAGTTAGAGATTGATTATCAACGGGCGACTTTTGAGTTCGCCTATGACATTGATGATCTCAATAAAGTAATGATTGCTGCTAAATCGAAGAAAGACATCCATGCTTTAGTCGCTGATAATCAGTTTAGAATTTGTTGTAAAAATATACAACTAGGTGAATGTTTAAATTATTTGACTACTAGATCAAGATTAAATAACTTAGATCCGTCTATTACTGAGAAATTGCTTAGCCTTTTTAGATCATGTTTGGCAGAGAA